>NZ_JBQQOC010000010.1:0-120069 GCF_052264515.1 Candidatus Corynebacterium faecigallinarum | reverse complement strand
TGGGATCGTCGGCGGCCGGGGCCTTCAGTCGTTTCTGGGGGGGGTGTCGGTTTTGTGGGGCATGTTGTGCGGGAGCAGGGCGCTCACCCCGGGGTGGGGACCTTCGGTGTGTGGGGGCGACCCGAACTGAGCATGGTTCCGCTGAAGCCGGGGATTCGCGGCATCGATGCTCACTTCGGGTCGGTGCCGTCCTCCAGGTGCCGTGCTCCAGGTGCCGCGTTCCGGGTGCGTTGGCGAAGGTTGCGCATGAGCGCGCAATGTTGTCGAGCTGTGAGGAATCCAGACCCCGGGCCCTTCAGTTGCCCTATAGTCAGTTCATGTCACATAATGAAGCAACTAATGCTATTACTAAAGCACGGGCACGAGTCAGTGTCCTCGCTGTAAGTGCTGCGCTTGTCGTTTCCACTGCAGCGCTTTCTCCGGCGGTAGCGGGGACCGCCGGCCCTACGGCCGCCGGGAACGTCTCGTACGCTGCCGGCACGACCGACCCCGCCGCAGATCAGGTTGATAACTTCCAGGTAGCCGAGCGGACCGCCGAACAGGCACCGCGTCCTGCGAACCCCGTCACCGCACAGCAGGCGGGGAACATCAGTCAGCAGGAACCCCACCGGAGTCCGCCTGGCGCGAACGACTGGCACTGCAAACCCACCGGGCAGAACCCCTATCCCGTCGTCCTGATTCACGGGACCTGGGGCAGTGCCTACAACACTTTCGCGGGGTTGTCGGCCGAGCTCAAGGCCGACGGTCATTGTGTGTACGCCACGAACTTCGGTGCAGCGTCGGTCATGGAGAAGGGTGGCATCCAGGCGGCTCAGCCTGCGGCCTTCGCCACCGGCGACATCGCGGAATCGGCCGCAGAAAGGGCGAGTTCATTGACCGGGTCCTCGCCAGCACCGGCGCGGGACAAGCGAACCTCGTCGGTCATTCACAGGGTGGTGTGGTCGCCCGCCAGTACACAAAATTCAACGGCGGAGCGGACAAGGTCAATCACATCGTCACCTTGGGCGCTACCAACAACGGCACGACCATGAATGGAATCTCGGAGCTCTACGACATCGTCTCCGGCACCGGTGTGGACATCGATACGCCGCCGGACCATATCGTCGGGGTGGCCGGAATGCAGCAACTCGTGGGATCGCCCTTCATCACTGAGTTGAACGACGATGGGCACACCGTGCCAGGAATCGACTACACCGTCATCGGCTCGGTCAACGACCAGGTGTCGACTCCTTATGAGGCGACGTTCCTTGAGGCCGGTCCCGGCTCAGAGGCGGACAACGTCACCCTGCAGCACTCCTGCGCCATCGACCAGTCCGACCACAGTTCGATGATGTATTCGCCACATACCTACGAGATCGTTCGGGAAGCGTTGGTCCCGGGAACAGTCCCCGAGGATGCCCGTCGCTGCACAGCACACTCCTAGTCGGAACCTGCCGACTAACGTTCGAACTCGCGTGGCTCGCCGCTCAGGGGGTCGATGAAACGCATCGCCGCAGCCGTCAGACCCATCGGTGCACTGAAGTCCTCATCCGCCACCGCCGGCACGAAAGGCATCGGAGCATCGACGTCCCACAATGCCTCGTCGCTCAACGGGCCGTACAACGGGTCGTTGACGATCGGGACACCGAAGAGGCGCATATTCACCCGGAGCTGATGGGTGCGGCCGCTGTGTGGCTCGAGCGTCCACACCACAGCATCGTCACCAGCGATGCACTCACTGCTGACGCCGCCTTCGCCGCTGGCACCGCCGTTCCCCGGCGCACTTCTCCGCACGAGCCGGACACCCGTCACCCGCGTCTCACTGTTCGGCTCGCCGGCCTCGAGGTAGGTGGCCATCCGGCCCCGCAGCTTGATCATCCGGTGGCGCAGTACCCACGGCGCGTCCTCGGTCGGTGCATCCAACACGGTCGCGGGGCTCCGGTAACCGAGCGCGCCAGCCGGCACCGGGAACGACTCATCCGTCGTCCCCTCCAAGGAATCGCCGGAGGAGAACCACCCCGCCGGCACTGGTGTCACCGCCTCGTAGGACTTCACGACCTCGCGTGCCTCGAAGAGGCGCTGGTAGGCCCCGCGCACCGACGGATCAACGGTAAACAGCAGGACGCCCCTGGTCAGCCGGTCGAGTCGGTGCGCCGGGGACAGGGTCGACAGGCCGAATTGCCGCCGCGCCCGGACGACCGCGGTCTCGGTGATGTGCTGGCCACGCGGCAAGGTCGACATGAACGTCGGCTTGTCGACGACCAGGAGGTGCTCGTCACGGTGGATCTCCCGCAGCTCACCGGGGACGACCCGCTCGGGGGCCGGGCGCCGGTAGAACCAGATGAACTCCCCGGCGGGCACCACCGAGGTGGGCGACAACCTGGTGCCGTCATCGAGCCGTACCAGTCCCTCCGCGAAGCGCTCACGTAGTGCCGTGTCATCGTCGGTGGGGTCGTGATGCTGTTGAGTGTCGATCAGGTGCCGCACAATGACCCGTGCGCTGCCGGAATGTTCGACACGCACCCGTGACGGATTCAGGCCGTCCGCTATTGGCAGCGGTGGGTTCCTCACGCTAAGCTCCTGGACATGGATCTCTCAATCATCACTGACTTCCTGGCCACCGGTTTCGGACGCATCGTTCTGCAGGGTCTGCAGTTCATCTACGAGCTGTTGTATCCGAGCAACACTCCGGGCGTACCGGGACCGTAATCCCTCCCCGTTACCTTACTACCCCCGACTGGTGCGCCCGATTTCGGAGTGTAGCCTGGTGACCCTCCCCCTCTCGGGGGGAGGGTCACTGCACGAATGGGCGCTTTGGGGGGATACTGGGAGGTGGAGAAAAGTCACCAAAAGGAAAGGGGTCCGTGATGTCGGACACCAAGGCAACCAATGAAATCGCCGTCGCTGTCGACGGGTCTGATGCCGGTACCGCGGCGGTCGCTTGGGCGGCCAATGCAGCTACCAAGCGTGGCGCGCCGCTGAAGCTCGTCACCGCCTACACCATGCCCCAGTTCATGTACGCCGATGGCATGGTGCCGCCGCAGGAGCTCTACGACGAGCTCGAGAACGAGGCTATGGACAAGATCAACAACGCCCGTGACCAGATCAGCGCTGTTGATCCCAACATCGCGGTCAGCCACTACGTTGCCGAGGCAACCCCGATCGACCTGCTGCTGCAGGTGTCGGAGGATGCCGACATGGTCGTCATGGGTTCCCGTGGTCTCGGCGGACTGTCCGGCCTGGTGCTCGGTTCGGTGTCCTCCGCCGTCGTCGCGCACGCTGCTTCTCCCGTCGTGGTGGTCCGCAAGGACAACGACGTCTCCCCGGAGACCAAGTACGGTCCGGTCGTCGTCGGTGTTGACGGCTCCGACATCTCGCGTGAGGCCCTGGCCTACGCCTTCCGTGAGGCGGACGCCCGCGGAGCCACCCTGCGTGCGGTCCACAGCTGGGCGGACGCTCAGATCCAGACCAGCCTCGTCGGCCTGGCTGCGGTCCAGAGCCAGCTCGATGCGATGAGCGCTCAGGAGCGCAAGATCCTGGACGACGAGCTCGCCCCGTACCGCGAGAAGTACCCGAACGTCCAGGTCGAGGAGGTCGTCGAGCGCGATCGCCCGATCCAGGTGCTCAAGGAGAACTCCGAGGCCGCTCAGCTGCTGGTCCTGGGCTCGCACGGTCGCGGTGGCTTCCGCGGCATGCTGCTCGGTTCCACCTCGCGCGCGCTGCTGCAGTACGCACCGTGCCCGATGATGGTTGTCCGTCCGTCGTCCAAGAAGTAGGAACGCGTCAGGACGCACCACTGCCGCCGCCGACATTGTCGGCGGCGGCTTATGTGCTTGTGCGGTGCGTCACGCGTGTAAACTTGGCGCACAGCAACAACGCCGACGGCAGCAATATTCCGGGCGTCGTTCCGCACGACGCTCCGCGCAGTGTTCGACACTGCCTCACGCACGCACCCCCAATCCGACAGTGAAGGAAGGACGAGACATGGCCAGCACCGGTTCCTCGACGAGCAATGGTGGCAGCATGTCTGGTTCCACAGCGAAGGGGGCCAAGGGGGGTTCCCGGCGTCGTGACCGTCCGGGACCGCGTCAGCGACTGCTGGCCAGCGCGACTGAGCTTTTCACCACCGAGGGTATCCGGGTGATCGGCATCGACCGGATCCTGCGTGAGGCGGACGTGGCGAAAGCCAGCCTGTATTCACTGTTCGGTTCCAAAGACAACCTGGTGGTGGCCTACATCGAGGAGCTCGACCGGTCCTGGCGCCAGCAGTGGGAGGAGATGTGTGAGGAACTGCCGAAGCCGGAGGACCGGATTCTCGCGTTCTTCGACATGTGCATCGCCAGTCAGCCGGGAGAGAACTTCCGGGGATCGCATTTCCAGAACGCAGCCAGTGAGTACCCGCGTCCCGACACCGACAGTGAGCGACGCATTCGCGAGGCTGCACTGGAGCACCGACGCTGGTGTCGAGACACGATGGCGGACCTGCTCACCGAGAAGTTCGGCTATGCCTCCCGGACGCTGGCCGACCAGCTGATGGTGTTCCTGGACGGTGGCATTGCGGGGGCGAAGATGAGCCGCGCGGTCACGCCGCTGGAGACTGCCCGCGAGCTGGCCAAGCAGCTGCTCTACACCGCCCCCATGATGTATTCGATCTAGCGACTGGCACTTACCGTCCGGCGCCGCCGCCGGTCACTCCGCCAAACGGTGGCGCCCCCGGTAGGGTTTTTCATCGGGTTCCGAAGGTCCCGAAGGCTCGGCAGGTTCCGCGGGGGCCGTGGTTTCCGCGGGCTCGGCGGTGGGGGCTTGCTGGTCAGCGGCAGGGGTCTCTTCGACGACACCCTCGGCAATCTCCTCCGTCGGGGTGTCCTCGGGGATTGCCGCACCTGCGGTTTCTGTCGTCGTGTCCTCCGTCGTCTCCTCCGTCGGGGCGCTTTCCGGCCCCTCGGCGCCTGCAGCTTTCGCCGCCTTCTGCTCCGCACGGCGCTTGGCCCGGATCGCCCGCTCGGCCTGCATAACTTCCTTCTGGCGGGCCTTACGCTTCTTCTTCTCCAGCTTCTCGCAGTTCACGACCTGGGCCACGGACTCCTTGTCATCGGCATGCTCCTTCAGCAGCGCGTCCCTCTCCGCCGCTGCGCCCTGACGGACCTCTTCCAGCGCGCTGTGGTTCATCGTGTAGTCCAGCTCCGAGATCCGTGCGTCGCGGGAGGCCGCGCGCCGTTCCAGGCCGGCCTGTGCCTCCTTGGCCTCGCCCCGTCGGGCCTTGCGTTCTTCGCCGACGGCACGCCGGTGCGTCCGGAACTCCTCCGTGTACGGCACCTGACGGTCCAGCACCAGGTGCAGGCTCACGTTCTGCACCATCGTCCACAGGTTGTTCATCACCCAGTAGCACAGGATCGCGACCGGGGCGGGGCCGAGCAGGCCGAACAGCAGCGGCACGGACACCGCGATACCGGTGAGCACGAACATCATCCGGAAGATCACCCGGGCGGTCGCGTTGTTCTCGTCCAGGGTCATCCAGTTGCGGTAGATCGAGTAGGCCATGTTCGCGCTGGTGAAAATGGCCGCGGCGATGCACAGCGGCAGGGCGAACCGGAGAACCTCGGAGCCGGTGGTGCCCAGGAAGTCGAAGCGTTCGTCGCTCATCGCCACGTACGCCGTCAACGGGATCCCGAAGATCTCGGCCTGCAGGAAGTCCGAGACCTCCGTGCTGTTGAGGGCACCGATTCCGGAGTGTGAGGCGGCTTCCAGGTCCTGCGGTCGCGCCACCTGCAGCAGGAAGCGGTACAGCCCGATGAAGATCGGCAGCTGGATCAGGGCCGGCACGCAGCCGTCCCGCACCCGGTAGCCCTCGGCCTTCTGCAGCTCACGACGTTTGGCCAGCAGTTCCTTGCGGTCGGCGGAGGTGAACCGGTCGGCGTACTCCGCGTCGAGGGCGGCCATCGCCGGACGCAGGTTCACCAGTACACGGGTTGACCGGTACGCGCGGTAGGCGAACGGCAGCAGGATCAGGCGGACCGTGACCACCAGTAGCGCGATGGACAGCGTCCAGGCCGGAATGTCCGACATGCCGACTGCGGTCAGGACCAGGTGCCACAGCTTCAGCACACCGGAAACCGGATACTCGATGAACTCCACGTGTCGAGGATACTGTGTTCGCATGGGCAATGAAGATGCAGTGCGTGATTCACGACTGATCAGGGGTGGTTTTGCGACGCTGATCAGTTTTCTTCTGGGCTCCACCATGTGGTCTGCGACGCATCCGGACGACGGCTCCGCGCGACTGGTATTCATCGCGTCGTTGGCGTTCGGACTGGTCGCGGCCTACGGACTGACACGTCCGGTTCTGCTGCACCTGCGGGGCAGGGCAGTCTGGATGCTCACCCTCACGGTGCTGTGGGTGGTGTTGGCGGTGCTGGAACCGACCGCGAACTATATGGTGGTCGCCCTGTTCGCCATGGTCGCCCTGTTCGCCCTCTACCTCTACCGACTGCCGCTGTGGTGGGGTGTGGCGGCGACCCTGGTGGTCATGCCCATCGCCGCGGGTCTGGGGTTGCTCGCCGTCGGGGGGGCCGAGCATCGGGGCGGTCATCGGCCCGGTGATGGCAGGTTTCGTCGCCATGGAAGTGGCGGTCATCGTCGAGGAGGTCTTCATGGTCAGCGAGGACCGGCGGGAGCTCATCGATGAACTCATCTTCACCCGGAGTCGGCTCGCGGAGTCGGCTCGCGGAGTCGGAGCGGGAGGCTGGCGTGGCCGCGGAACGTCAGCGCCTGGCGCACGAGATCCACGACACCGTCGCCCAGGGGCTCTCCAGTATCCAGATGCTGCTGTACGCCGCCGAGCGAGACATTTCGGACGATTCCCCGGCACTCGACCGGTTACAGGTCGCCCGGAAGGTGGCCGCCGAGAACCTGCGGGACACCCGCGCCATCATCCCCGCGCTGCAGCCCCGGGCGTTGCAGGATGGCACGCTGACCGATGCCCCGTGTCGTCTCGCGACCACCACCGAAGAGAACTTCCCGGGGCTCACGGTCGATGTCACCGTGGGCCACCGCTCGGATTCCGGTGCCCTCACCCCGGGGACTCTCGAGGTGTCCCCGCCGATAAGGGTGAAGTCGGTGCTACTGCGGATTGCGAAGTCGGCGATGGCGAATGTCCGGCATCACTCCGCGGCATCACTGGTGCGGGTCACGGTGGTCGACGACATCCCCGCTGGCCTGGTGGAGATGGAGATCGTCGATGACGGCCGCGGATTCGACGTCTCCTCGGCTCTCGGCGAGGTGTCCGGTCGGGCCCAGGGTGGGCACATCGGCCTGTTGACGATGCGGCAGCGCGCGGCGGGTATCGGGGCCAGCGTCCAACTCGAGTCCGCCCCAGGGCAGAGGACGGTCGTGCGTACCAGTGCACCGCTGGACGGCCACCGACTAGAATCACACCGCCCCCATCGCCCCGCATCCAGGAGTGCCTGTCCATGATCCGTGTACTGCTCGCTGATGACCAGCACATTGTCCGGATGGGATTGCGTGCGGTCCTGGAGAGCGCGGACGACATCGAGATCGTCGGGGAGGTCGAGACCGCCGATGGCGCGGTGCAGGCGGTCCAGCGGATCGAGGTGGAAGTTGTCCTGATGGATCTGCGGTTCGGGGTGGGCGCATCCGGGCATCAGGTGGAATCCGGGGCCCAGGCAACCGCCAGAATCCTCGCACTGGATCTGGAGAGTGCGCCGAATATTCTGGTCGTCACAAATTATGATTCGGACGGTGACATTCTCGGCGCTGTCGAAGCAGGTGCGGTGGGCTACCTCTTGAAGGACGCCCCGCCGGAAGAATTGATTGATGCTGTGCGAAGTGCTGCCGCAGGAACACCGACAATGTCGGGTTCGGTGGCGCACCGGTTGGAATACCGTGACCGGGAGGCGGCGTTGTCCCTGTCGGCCAGGGAAATAGAGGTTCTGCAGGAAGTCGCCCACGGGAAATCTAACCGGAAGATAGGCGCCGACCTATTCCTGTCTGAAGCGACAGTTAAATCCCATCTGGTTCATATTTACAACAAGATGGGGTGCGGTCCCGGACGTCTGCGGTTGCAGCTGCACGGGACGCCGGAATTCTGTGACCCCCCTGGGCGTCACAGTCATCACGGCCATCGCAGCCGTCACGGCTGTCACCGGCACCACGGGGCCGTCGCCGTGTGTCCCGGGGTGACTAGCGGTCGGAGGGGTTCGCTGCCTCGTAGGCGGAGATGAGCTCGTGCGGGATCTGACCGCGGGTAGACACCTCATGGCCCTGCGCGCGGGCCCACTCGCGGATACGACGGTTACGGGTCGGATCCGACTTCGCGCCCGTGGATGCGGCGCGCTGACGGCCACGGCCGGCAGTCTTGCTCACCTTCGTGGCGTACGCGATGTACGGCTCCAGGTCAGCGGCGAACTTCTGGGCGTTCGCCTCGGAAAGATCCAGGACATAGGTGGTTCCCTGGTAGGAGAACTCAACGACGTTGACCTCGTCGGCGGACAGCGGGGACTTGTCCAGATCGTCGTAGAACTGCACGATTTCCTTGCGGGCCATGATTTACCTCCGGTTGACTGCGGGTGATTCACCGAGAGTGTAACGTAATTGTTCTGCTAATGCCATTCAAATCGCAAGTCATAAAGAAACTTATTTACGACTCGACGATTCACATCATTCGATACTAAAAGCCCGGTGTCAGACCTTTTCGGCTAGCTGACGGTCCAGGAGATCAAGTTCGGTGGAGACACTGGCGGTCAGGCTACGGGCCTGGGAATCAGACATCGTCGCCGCATTATCCAGAGACGTTTCCAGCTGGTCGAGTCGGGCGGAGGCGTCCTTGGTGAAACCGGCGGAGACATCGGCGCGCTCAATCCTCCTGCGCAGGTCGGCGATGCGGGCGCGCTGGGCCGCGCCGACCCCGACGAACGCCGTCGGGGTGCCGGCGCCGTGGGAACGCTGGGAGAACTGGGTCAGGCCACGGTAGGCCAGCGGGATGACCACGGGCAGCAGGACCCGCAGTGCGCCGGTGTAGCGCAGCACGGTCCCGGCGTTGAACCGGCCGGCCTTGATCTGCTGGACGGTGGCGGTGGCCATCTTCTGATCATGCTTCTGCTGGGCCTTGAGCTGGCGGGCGTCCTCCTTGCGTACCTTCTTCGCCATCTTCTGGAGGTACTGCTCCTTCTTGGCGTCCAGCTTGGCGTACTCACGGGCCTCGGTCCTGGCCTGGACCTTCGCCGCCTTGTACGTGGCCTTCTTCTCGTGACGACGCTGGCGCGCCGAGCGGAAAACTCCCATGTTCCTCTGACTCCCGTAACTCTTCAACGTCTGTGCGGTTTCTCCGGCACAACACTAGTCAATAGTATGGGGGCATTGTGAGAAACAGTTCCACTCCAGTGTCGGCGGGTCCGGATAGTCGGGGTCTCCCGGTGGGTCCCGCCGACCTCACCGGCTGCCGTCACCGGCGCGTCCTCACGCGCGCCGCAGGCACCGGAAGGGTGTCGGCGGAGAACCCCCTCGACGTTCTGGTCGGACGCAGCGCGTCCCGCGGCCGTGCCCTGTTGCGCCGCGCCGCCGTGGTGGACGCCCTGCCGACCGTCGCCCGGTTCGGCGAACGCATCGTCCCGACCCGGGTGGACATCGACACCGACTCGGCGACGGCCGAGGAGGACACCCTGGAGGCGATCGCCGCCGGAACCAGGATCATCACCGGCGCCCGGCTCGCCGACGGTGCCCTGGCCTGCGAGATCGACCTGCTCGTCCGGACCGACGCGGTGAACGCCCCGACCCCGACCATGACCTATATGCCGGTCGTGGTCACCTCCCACACCGTCAGCGCCGTCTCCCGGAAACGGTCCCCGGGGGTGCGGGTCGTCGATGTCGGTGCACTGGGACTGGCCACACCCCAACCCGCCCAGGTCAAACACCGCAGTACCCCGGCGGACTCCCAGAAGGTCGCCGTCGCCCACGTGCTGCTCCAGCTGGCAGGGGTGGCGTCCGGCGATGTCGGTTTCATCGGTGCAGACTTCCGCCGCTGCCTGGTGATCCCCGCCGAGCGGGTGACCCCGGGTCTGCTGCGCGCACTGGAGGCGCCGGTGCCGCAGGAGCCGGTGCGGGTCAAGGAGTGTGGACATTGCGAGTTCCACAACCACTGCCGTGCCCGGCTGCTGCGGCGCGGCGACCTGTCGCTGATGCTTCCGGGGGACAAGGCCGCCCACTGGCGCGACCAGGGGATCGACACCCTGGCCGAACTCGCCGCCGCGGAGGAGGGGGAGGTCTCCGCCCTGGCGAGCGCCTGGATGGCCGGGGTCGGTTACCTGCGTCGGCCGCTGCAGCGCTGGGTCACCCACGGTGACCTGTGGTGCGGGCACCCCTTCCGGATGCCGTCCCGACGCGACGGCGGGGAGCTGCCCATGGCCGAGGAACTGGCGGATGCAGTGGAGATCGACGTCGACATGGAGGCGCACCCGTCCCGCGGCACCTTCCTGTGGGGCACCTTCGATGGCTCGGTCTACCGGTCCTTCACCGACTTCGGACGCGAGGCCGACGGCGGACGCCACGTCGCGGTCTTCTGGTCCTGGCTGATGTCCAGACGCCGTGCCGCCGGGGACGACGGCCGGGTCTTCCGCGCCTACTGCTACGCCCAGCAGGGCGAGAACCACTGGTTGCGGCACTATGCGCGGACCTACGGCGGGACGTCCTACCCGCTGGACGCGGCTGGCACAGGACGCACGGAGACGGTGACCATGCCCACTCTGGAGGAGGTCGAGGCGTTCCTGCGCTCCGACGACTGGGTCGACGTCTTCGCGCTGGTCAAGGCGGCGGTGGCGGCGAATTCCTCGCTGGGGCTCAAAGCCGTCGCCCCACTGGCCGGTTTCACCTTCAGCCAGGATGACGTGGACGGCCGCGTCGCCGTGGACCTCTTCGAGGTTGCGGTGGGGACGTCCCGGCAGGACGCCCAGATCGCCCAGCGCACCCTGGAGCGCTACAACGCCGACGACTGTTACGCCACTGCCGCGGTCCGCCGGTGGCTGCGTCTCGGCGCGCCGGGAATCCCAGCGCTGTCCCGACCGTTGGAGAAGGTATGAGCTTCCTTGACCGTATTCTCGCCATGAACGCCGCACAGTCCGGGGCCGCCTTCACGGCGGAGCGTCCCACCGCGGAGACCGCCCTGTCCGGCGGACGCCACCCGGTACTGCCCGATCCGCGACCGCACACCGTGCTGGGCACCCCGATCACCGGGCCGTGGCGGGACGGACAGGAGCACATCGTGCTGGGCCTGGGCTGTTTCTGGGGTGCGGAGAAGCTGCTCTGGCAGATCGACGGGGTGGAGTCGACCTCGGTGGGCTACGCCGGTGGCTACACGACGAACCCGACCTACCGGGAGGTGTGCACCGGACGCACCGGCCACTCCGAGGTCGTTGACGTGATCTACGACCCGTCGACGGTCTCGGTGCGGGAGATCCTGAAGGTCGCGTTGGAGAACCACGACCCGACGCAGGGTGACCGGCAGGGCAATGATGTCGGCTCGCAGTACCGTTCGGTGATCTACCCGGCCGGCACCGAGGAACAGGTCGCGCAGCAGACGGAGGTCGCCAGGGAGGTGGTCTCCACCTACGGCGAGCGTCTGGAGGACGCCGGCTACGGGGAGATCACCACGGAGGTCATGCCACTGTCGGAGACCCCGGCGGGGGAGTACTACCTCGCCGAGGACGAGCACCAGCAGTACCTCGACAAGAACCCGGACGGCTACTGCCCGGTCCACGCCACCGGCGTGACCTGCTCCTAGCAGCACCCCGGCGCCGGGGGCCTCAGCCCCGCGCGACGGGGCGCTGTGCCGCAGGTCCTAGTCCCGCGCGACGGGGGCGAGGGTGGCGTCGAGGGCGACCACCAGGTCGTCGGGGGTCATCTCGATGTCGAGTCCGCGGCGTCCGCCGGAGACCAGGATGGTCTCGTGGTCGGCGGCGGACAGGTCCAGCACGGTGGCCAGCCGCTTCTTCTGTCCCAGGGGACTGATCCCGCCGACGACGTAGCCGCTGGAGCGTTCTGCGGCAGTCGGGTCGGCCATGGCGGCCTTCTTTGCACTGAAAGCAGCGGCTACGGCCTTGAGGTCGAGGGTGGTGGTGACCGGGGCGATCGCCACTGCCATGCGCCCGTCGTGGGGGCCGCCGGTGAGGTTGACCATGAGGGTTTTGCAGATGCGCTCGGCGACGTAGCCCTCGGCGGCCAGCGCCTCGGCGGCTTCCGAGCCGAAGTCGGTCACACCGCTGGTGTGCTCGAAGGTGCGGATGGTGAAGCTGATCCCGGATTTCTCGAGGGCGAGGGTGGCCGGCGTCGCGCCGTGGTGGTCTGCATTCTTCTTGCTCACAGTCGTCCATACTAGGCACCGGCGTCGGTGGTGGTCGACGTGGAGTGGAGCGACATCGGTGGTGTCTGACGTGGGGCGGACCGCAGTGTCTGATTCGTGGGATGAATCGGCGTTCCAGGACCGGAAAACCAGCGATTGATCCCACCTATCTGACAAGGGGAGGTGTCGGCGGGTACGACAACACCCCGGGGCTGCGGCAGGGGCGACCACACGACGGTGGCCGCCCCGGCTGCAGTCACCCGGGGTGGATGCGCGGGGAAGTGCGCGAGAGCTTAGGCCTTGGCGGCAGCGAAGCGCTCGGCGACGTCGTCCCAGTTGAAGACGTTCCAGACAGCCTTGACGTAGTCTGCCTTGACGTTCTTGTACTGCAGGTAGAAGGCGTGCTCCCACATGTCCAGCATCAGCAGCGGGGTCAGGTTGACCGAGGTGTTGCCCTGCTGGTCGGTGAGCTGCTCGACGACCAGGCGGCCGGCGATGTGGTCGTAGCCCAGGACGGCCCAGCCGGAGCCCTGCAGGCCGAGGGCGGCACCGTTGAAGTTCGCCTGGAACTTCTCGAAGGATCCGAAGTCGCGGTTGATGGCCTCAGCCAGCTCGCCGGTGGGCTCGCCGCCACCGTTCGGGGAGAGGTTCTTCCAGAAGATGGAGTGGTTGGTGTGTCCACCGAGGTTGAACGCGAGGTTCTTGGACAGCGCACGGATGGTGTCCGGGTTGCCGCCCTCCTCACGTGCCTTCTCCAGGGCCTCCAGCGCGGCGTTCGCGCCGCCGACGTAGGTTGCGTGGTGCTTGTCGTGGTGCAGCTGCATGATCTCGGCGGAGATGTGCGGCTCCAGGGCGTCGTAGTCGTAGGGGAGGTCAGGGAGCTCGTAGACGGCCATGTCCTCGTGTCCTTTCCATGTCGATTATCGTTTGTCCGGCCCCCAGTGTTGTCGCTTTTGCGCATGCTCGCAATGATCATCCTATGGAACAATAGAGTTCAATAATAAGAACTTTTTGGGTGTTTCGGACTTCGTTTTGCACGGTGCGTCCGACAAGCGTTCTACCTGGGGTGTAAGGCGGCCACGGCCCCCGCGCCGGCCCTGTCGACAATTCCGATCACCGGTATTCTGGGAATCAGTCCACCACCACCACAAGGGAATGACATGACATCTCAGGCCACAACACGCATCGTCCTGGTCGGTGCCGGCGACGTCGGCGTCGCCTACGCCTACGCCCTGGTGAACCAGGGGCTCTGCGACCACCTCTCGATCATCGACGTCGACGAACGCAAGACCTGGGGCCACGTCCAGGACCTCAGCCACGCCGTCCCCTGGTCCGGACACAACACCCGGGTCACCCAGGGGGACTACGCCGACTGCGCGGGTGCGGCCATCGTCTGCATCTGCGCCGGGGCCGCCCAACGCCCCGGGGAGAGCCGTCTCGACCTGGTCGGACGCAATGTCTCCATCACCCGCTCCATCGTCGCCGACATCGCCGCCACCGGTTTCGACGGCATCTACCTCGTCGCCAGCAACCCGGTCGACATCCTCAGCTACGTCACCTGGCAGGCCGCCGGCGTGCCCTCCGACCAGGTCATCGGCTCCGGGACGGTGCTGGACACCGCCCGGCTGCGCGCCGCCCTCGGCGACTACTTCCAGGTCTCGGCCACCTCCGTGCACGCCTATGTCATCGGCGAGCACGGCGACACCGAACTGCCCGTCCTGTCGGCAGGCACCGTCGCCGGCGTCCCACTGCCCACCAGGTTGGCGCAGACGCCGTCCGGCGAGGAGGACGTCGACACCATCTTCCAGCGGACCCGCGACGCCGCCTACGAGATCATCAACGCGAAGGGGTCGACCAGTTTCGGCATCGGTGTGGGGCTGGCGCGGATCACCCGCGCGATCCTGCAGAACGAGGACGTCGTGCTGCCGGTCTCCGCGCTGGTCGACGGTCAGTACGGACGCGGCGACCAGCCGGGTCTCTACATCGGGACGCCGGCGGTGATCAACCGCCGCGGGATCCGGGAGGTCATCGAGCTCGATCTCGACGACACCGAACAGCAGCAGTTCGCCACCTCGGCGGAGACCCTCCAGAAGATCATGGAGGACGCCGGGGTGCTCGAGGCATAGCGGCGACCGGGCGTCCTACACCCCCAGGAAACGCCGGATCAGCGGCATCTCCTCGCGGGCCTGCGCCAGGCCGGCCTCGTAGGTCTCCGCAAGCTCGTTGAGCTTGCGGGTGCCGTTGCTGATTGGCATCCGGTGCGGGGCGAAGATGTACGCCTTGCCCAGGCGCTCCTGCTCGAAGACCCAGTCACGTGCCTTGTTGTACCGTGCATGCCGGTCCAGCATGGACTTGGCCAACGCCGGATACTGCGGGAACGCTTTCTTCACGAACCAGCTGAGACGGGTCTGCGACTTGCGGTACGACCTGGTTCGGGTCATCACCACCAGGAAGCGGTCGAAGCCCTCCATCTCGATGGGGGCGTCGATCGGCATTCCGCCGGTGGGACCGAAGGCGCCGTCGAAGAAGATGTCGGTACCGATCTTCGTCGGCGGCATCACGATCGGCAGCGAGGCGGACGCCCTGGCGTGACGCAGGAAATCGTCCAACCCGTTCATGTCCTCGCGCGCCCAGTGCACCGTCTCACCGGTGCGGCCGTTGAAGCCGGAGATGCGGAAGTTGCCGAAGCTGGTGCGGATCGCCTCCCAGTCCGGGACCATCGACCGGTCCTGGACCTGGGCGTCCGGCCCGAAGATGTAGCGGGCGTTGAAGAAACCGTCGCCCCGCAGGAACGGGCGGATGCCGCCGAACAGCGGGTCACCGGGGAAGACCGTGAAGTAGTCGCGGGCCAGCTGGGGATCCTGGGAAAGGTAGGTGGCCACGTGCACGGCGGACGCCGAGTTTCCGTAGGTCCAGTCGAAGTGGATCCCGGCCTCCAGTAGTGCCTCGACCATCGCCGAGGAGAAGGCGGTGCGCATCGCGCCGCCCTCGAAGATCAGTGCGGTGTCATGTACCTGGGCAGCGCCAGACGACCCCCCGGTCGTCGCAGGAGACGTTGTCCTCGGATTCTGTGCCACGTCGCTCAATAGTACAGGTGTGGGAGTTAACGACAGAGTGGCCGACAGGTGAAACATTGGTGTCCGGTGGTGACGAACCGTCCGGCAGCCGCTATGAATGGAAGACGTGAAGATCATCGCGCACCGCGGCGCCAGCGGCTACCGTCCGGAACTCACCCTCGACGCCTACGAACACGCCGCCGAGCTACGCGCCGACGGCTTCGAGTG
Organism: Candidatus Corynebacterium faecigallinarum; assembly: GCF_052264515.1. Taxonomy (NCBI): domain Bacteria; kingdom Bacillati; phylum Actinomycetota; class Actinomycetes; order Mycobacteriales; family Corynebacteriaceae; genus Corynebacterium; species Candidatus Corynebacterium faecigallinarum. The sequence goes on along the minus strand of NZ_JBQQOC010000010.1, from coordinate 104,457 downwards.
CGATATCCGACTCTCGGCCGACGGGGTACCCGTCGTCATCCACGACGCCACCGTGGACCGCACCTCCGACGGCAGCGGTGCTGTCGCGGACAAGACCGTCGCCGAGCTCAAGGAGTTCAACGTCGGCACCCCGGAGCGTCCCCAGCAGGTCCTCACCCTGCGGGAACTGCTGGAGTTCACCGCCGATGTGCAGACCGCGGACTACCGCCCGGAACTGTTCGTGGAGACCAAGCGACTCGGCTCACGCGCGGAGCGCTCCGGGCAGTTGGAGACTGCACTGAACCGGGAACTGCACGGCATCGGCATGGACCGCAGTGAGCTGATGCACCTGATCTCCTTCGACCACGGCTCCCTGGCCCGGTTCCGGGACATCAACCCGCATATCCACCGTGTCTACCTGCGCAAGGAGTACCGGCTGTGGATGGCGCTGCGTCACCTGGAGCCTACCGAGGTCGCCCCGGCCCAGGGCTTCTCGATCTACCGGGCACGGTTCGCGCCGGGCGCGGTCGTCGGTAACCCGGCCAACACCTACCTGTTCACCGCCAACCGGCAGGACGACCTGCTGTGGGCCTACCGGCACGGCGTGGAATGGGTCGCCACCGACTACCCCGACCGGGCGCGTGCCGCCACCCGCGGGGCGATCTCCATCCGGTGACACGGCGCTCCCGCCGGTAGTCCTACGCAGCACTGGCCGCACACGATAGACTGTGCGGCGTGGCTAAGAAGAACAGGAAGAACAAGAACGCCGACGCCAACCTGCCCGAGGGCATGAGCCGACGTCAGGCGAAGCTCGCCGCGCGCGCCGCCGAGCGTGCCGCGCTGGAGCGTGACCCCCGCCCCTACGACGGCTTCGCTGCGGAGTCCGACCTCATCGCGCTGCAGGAGTTCGTCCCCTCGGCGTCCTTCACCGCCGAGACCGCGCCGGACGCCGGGTTCACCCGTCCGGTGACCATCTGCACCGTCCTGCCGGGTGCCGCTGCCGCGCTGGTGCGTGCCGAGGAGGAGGGCGGCGAGGCCCTCGTCGCACTGCAGACCCAGCACCGTGGCGACAACCCGAACCGCGACCTGGCCTTCGCCCTGAACTGGGCGAAGACCGCCGAGCCGGGCTCCACCCTCGAGGTCGCCGTCTCCGACGGCTCCGAGCCGGCCCTGCGCGACCTGCTGGCCGTCGACCAGGCCCCCGAGATCACCGTCTCCGAGGACTTCAACTGGTGGCTCACCGAGGACCAGCGGGAGAACCCGCAGGTCGCCGCCTCCCTGCAGCAGGCCAATGACTCCGTCCTGCCGAGCGAGCGGGTCGACGCCGACATCACCGGTGCGGCCTGGTGGATCGACCCGGGCGAGAAGGCCCACATCCGCTGGGTGCGTCCGGAGACCGAGGCGCAGCTGCTGCCGGCCCTGGCCCGCGTCCACGCCGCCGGTGACCTGAACCTGGGCGAGGGCACCCGCTTCGCCGGAGTGTTCCGCACCCACGGCATCCTGGTGCCGGTCTTCGACCTGGACAACACCATGGCCGCCGCCGAGTTCGTCGCCCCGCTGAAGGAACTCGAGGCCAAGCTCGCTGCCGCCCTGGCAGAGCTGGGCGAGGGCTCGGACGCCATCGGCAAGCTCACCGCCGAGGAGCAGAAGTCCCGCCAGACGATCATCGCCCGCGAAGTCACGATCCGCTAGACGACGCCCGGCTGGATTCTGTGCCACCATTGGTGGCATGGCTGATACCGCATTCTCTGGAAGTCCTGCCCACACCGTCGGTGACCTGCCCGCTGTCGGGTCCAAGGCGCCGAACTTCACCACCGTCGACGCCGACCTCAAGGACGTCAACGGTGATGCCCTGTCCGGTCAACGCGTGGTGCTGAACATCTTCCCCTCGGTCGACACCGGCGTCTGCGCCGCCTCCGAGCGTGAGTTCAACAAGCGCGCCACCGGCCTGGAGAACACCGTCGTCGTTTCGGTGTCCAAGGACCTGCCTTTCGCCCTGGCCCGCTTCTGCGCCGCCGAGGGTATCGAGAACGTCAAGGCGACCTCCGCCTTCCGTTCCTCCTTCGGTGAGGACTTCGGCGTGACGCTGCTGGACTCCCCGCTGGCCGGTGTGCTGGCCCGTGCGGTCGTCGTGCTCGACACCGACGGCACCGTGCTGCACACCCAGCTCGTCGACGAGATCACCACCGAGCCGGACTACGACGCCGCCCTGGCCGTCCTGAACTAGGACGCGCTGATCTCAGCGGGCACCACCCTGCCGTCATGCAGCGTAACCACGTCGTCCGCCAATGCCAGCTGACGGCGGTCGTGGGTGACGAGCACGGTGGCCAACCCGAACTCGTCGGTGAGGTCACGCAGCAGTTCGACGATCGTTCGCGACAATTCCGCGTCCAACGCGGAAGTCGGTTCGTCGGCGAGCAGTAGGCGAGGGGATCCCATGAGGGCACGGGCGATGTTCACCCGCTGTCGCTGACCGCCGGAGAGCTGGTGGATCCGGCGGTGGCCGTACCCTGACAGGCCGACGCGCTCCAGCAGCGCGTCGGCCTGCTTCTTTGTCGTGGCGTCCGGACGGCGACCACGGATGTGGTCGGCGATGAGCAGTTGTTCCCGGACCCGAAGCGAACCGAAGAGGTTCGGGGACTGGAAGACCATGCCGGTGTGGTTGCGGCGCACCCGGGTACGGGCTGCGTCGTCGGCACCGGGTCCCGGGGACAGGTCTTCCCCGGCGACCTGCACGGTCCCGGCATCGGGGACCGTCATCCCGGCGGCGACGGACAGCAGAGTCGACTTGCCGCAGCCTGATTCGCCGACCACCGCGGTGATGGTGCCGGGGGAGGCGGTCATGGACACGGCGTCCAGAGCGGTGACCTGCTGGTCGCCGTCGGGGAAGGTGACGGTGACGTCGATGAGGGTGAGGGCGGGAACTGCGGGCTCTACGAGCTGTACGGATTCAGTGGACATCAGGCATTCGCTCCCAGGGCAGTGCGGGGATCAGTGGACAGGACGCGGCGGGTTGCCGCGAGGGCGCCGACGGCGCCGAGGATGAGGACGCCGACACCAGGCACGATGACGGTGGCGGGGGACAGGCTGAACGGCAGGACACCTTGTGCGAGTCCGCCGAGGCCGAGTCCGAGAAGGACCCCGACGCCCACGCCGGAGGCGACGACCGTGACGGCCTGGCCGAGTGCGTCCCGCAGGACGTAACTCTTCGAGGCGCCGAGCGCCCGGAGGACGGCGATGTCGCGGGTGCGTTGGATCGTCCACACCGACAGGAAGGCCAGTACGACCAGCGCGGAGATGCCGTAGAGCAGGCCCTGGATCGCCAGCAGTGAGCCGCGTTCCGAGTTGTAGGCACCCAGTCCGTTGAAGGACTCCTCCACGGTCAGTGCGGTGGTGCCGGACTGTGCAGCCACGGTCTCCCACTGTTCATCGGAGAGGGTGCCGTCGGCCATGAGCACGGTCGGGTCCTCGACGTGGGCGACCTGGCGCCAGGTGTCGAGATCGGTGAAGGCCACCGGGACGTGGCTGTAGTAGACAGTTGAGTTCCCGTCGCTGACCTGGACAGGGACGCCGCCGAGATCGACGGAGGTGGCCGCGCTGGTTCCGTCATTGCCGGAATCCGTGGCTACGTCCTCGGGAAGGATGACGCCGCCCTCGGCGACTGTCGCACCGTCCACCGTGGTGCCGGCGGGCAGGCCGAAGACGGCCACGGACTCCGTGGTTTCCCCCTCGCCGCCACCCGACGTCATCCGGGTCTGGGTGATGCCCAGCGGTGTCACGGCGTCCATGCCGTCTGTGGCCTCCCAGCGGGCGGTGGCGTCCGCCCCGACAGCGGACCCGGTGAACGAGAACTCCCCGTCGTCCGAGGTGGTGGCGATGAAACGGTCCGGCCCGAGCTCTTCGAGCGCGGAGGTGTTCTGTTTTCCGAGTCCGGCGGTCAGCCCGGTGAGCATGACGATGAGCAGGGTGACGAGCCCGACGACGGACCCGATGAGGACGAACCGGCCGACCGAGGCACGGATGTCGCGGAATGCCAGGTACACGGCATTCTCCTTTCCTTGGGTGCCTCCCATGCTTCGCGACCCTGATGGTCCGGCACATCGCCCCGGTGGATGGTCTCTTTCTCAACCGATCGGACGATACGCTGCCGCCCGACCCGCCCTAGGCTTGGTGACGTGCCCACCCCAGACAGGTCCACCGACCGGACCACCCTCGCCCAGTTGCTGGAGACGCTTCGGCTCAGCGTGCACCTGGCGTTCGCCGCACTACTCGTCGTCGCGCTGGTGCAGTTCCTCGCCCGTGGGTACTCCCCGACACACCAGGCCGCTGTCGTGGCGCTCACCGCCCTGCTGGCGGTCGTGTACCTCGCCGGCACGGTGTGGGAGAACCGCTTCGCCGCCGGCCGCACCACCCGGGACCTGCGCCGACTGACCGGCCCGTGGCTCTCGGTGGTGCTGGGCCTGTGGGTGCTGCTCGTGGTGCTCAGCGCGGACGCCGTGTGGTTGCTGTTCCCGCTGGTTTTCGTCACCCTTGCCCTGACCGGACCGTGGACAGGTGGTCTGACCGTCGCGGCATGTTGGGCGGTCGTGGCGGTGGTCCCCGTGATCACCGAGCAGCGCACCGGAGTCGGCGGCGTCATCGGTTCGGGCATAGGCGTCCTGTTCGCCGCGCTGACCTACTGGACCTATCTGCGGCTCACCCGGGAAGCCGAACACCACCGCCAGATCGCCGAGCAACTCCGCGCGACCCGCGACAGGTTGCTCGCAGCAGAGAACCAGGCGGGACGTCTCGCCGAACGCGAACGGTTCTCCCGGGAGATCCACGACACCCTGGCCCAGGGATTCAACTCCGTCCTGCTCCTCTCGCGTGCCGCCCGCACCGCACTGGACCAGGGCAGGGAGACGGACGCTGCGGCCCAACTCGAGGTCATCACCACCACCGCCCATGACAACCTTGTCCAGACCCGGGCCCTGGTCGCCGACGGCACCCGGGAAGAATCGGTGCCGCTGGTCGCCGCATTGCGCCAGCTCACCCGGGACGCCGAGCGTCGGGCCCGTGCTCTGGGGTCCGACGTGACGGTGGACCTTGACATCGATGACGACATCACCGGCACCGGGGACCTCGGCGGTGAGGTGGACGGGGCGCTGCTTCGGGTGGCGCAGGAGGCGGTCACCAACGCGGTGACCCATGCTGATGCGTCCCACATCCGGGTCACACTCGGGGTGTGGGACACCGAGGCGACCCTCGATATCTTCGACGACGGACGAGGGTTCGACCCGTCTGCCGTGCAACGCACGGCCACCAGCGGTTTCGGCCTCGCCGGGATGCGCAAGCGGGTCGCCGAGATCGGTGGAGAGTTCACCGTGGACTCGGTAGCGTCCGAAGCGTCCGGAGGTTCCGGCACCGTCGTCGCCGTCCGTGTCCCGATCAGCCAAGGAGGTGCCGCATGACCGGCAGTGATTCCGCAACCACAACCGGGACCGACCCGGTCCGCGTGATGCTCGTCGACGACCACCCGGTCGTCAGGGCGGGGCTGCGCGCGATTCTCGACAGCTTCGGTGACATCACCGTCGTCGCCGAAGGCTCCGACGGTGCCGATGCACAGGACGCCACGGTGGAGAACGTGGATGTCGTGGTGATGGACATCCAGATGGCCGGCACCGATGGCATCACTGCGACCCGGAATTTGGTCACCGCCGGAGGGCCTCCGGTTCTCATCCTGACCACCTACGACACCGAGGCCGACATTGTCGAGGCACTCGCCGCAGGGGCGCGCGGCTACCTGCTCAAGGACGCCCCCGAGGACGAGCTCCACCGTGCCGTCCTGGCCACCGCCGGTGGGGACGCCACGTTCTCCGCCGAGGTCGGTGCCGCGCTGGCACGCCGGGTCGGACGGCCCGACGTGGCGCTGTCGCGCCGGGAGACCGAGATCCTCCGGGCATTGGCGACCGGGGCGTCCAACCAGGACGTGGCTGCCGAGCTGTTCATCTCGCCGGCGACGGTGAAGACGCACCTGGTGCACATCTACCAGAAGCTCGGGGTGGACAACCGGACCGCGGCCGTGGTGGAGGCCACGGCCCGCCGACTGATCTGACGGTGGCCTGAGGCATCCTACCGCAGGCCGGCGAACAGCGACTCGGCGGCCGCGTCGTCCCACAACACCACGTTGCCGACCTCGGTGTCGGCGTAGCCGCCGACCGGGACGGTCTCCTGGTCGGCACCGCGGATCATGCCGAGTGCCAGGTGCGCCAGGTGCCACACGTGGTCGCCCTCGTCGACGGTGAGGGCGTCGGTGAACGCCGAGAACAGGGGCAGGGCCCGGAACGGGTTGGCCAGGGTGCCGAAGGAGCCGACCTTGGAGACCACGGCGGTGAGGAACTCGCGCTGGCGCTCCACCCGGTCCAGGTCGCCCTGTGCCGAGGTGTAGCGGGTGCGGACGTAGCCCAGCGCGGTCGGCCCGTCCATCTCCTGGCAGCCTGCCTCGAGGTTGATGCCGGCCATCGGGTCGTTGATCGGTTCGGACGGGCAGAGTTCCACGCCGCCGATGGCGTCGACGATGGCCCCGAAGCCGCCGAAACCGATCTCCATGTAGTGGTCCATCCGCAGGCCGGTGGACTGCTCCACACTCTGCTGCAGCAGCTGCGGCCCGCCGAAGGTGTAGGCGGAGTTGATCTTGCCCATGCCGTAGCCGGGGATGTCGACGTAGGAGTCGCGGGGGATGGACACCATCGTCGGCTTACCGCCGAAGGAGGGCACGTGCAGGATGATGATGGTGTCGGTCCGGGCGCCACCTTCGCTGAGGTCACCGGCGGCGTAGCGGTCGCCGTCCTCTTCGCTCATCCCTTCCCGCGAGTCGGAGCCGACGAGCAGCCAGTTCGAGCCACTGGTGTTGCCGACCTGGCCCTCGTATCCGGAGAGCGCGTCGATCCGGTTGATCTGCGAGTCGACCCACCAGGCGGTGCCGGCGAGGACGAGCAGGATGACCAGCAGCAGGACGCCGATGATGCGCATCGGGCGGAACCTGCGGCGTTTGCGGGGGCGCCGGGTTTTCGTCGGACGCTGCGGCTGCTGGGGTTGCTGGGCGTACTGCTGGGGTTGCTGCGGCTGCTGGGCGTACTGCTGCGGCGGGTACTGCTGGTACTGGTCCTGGTACTGGGCGGGCCGCTCATAGGGTGCGGCCTGCGGCGGCTGCTCAGGCTGACGACGGTACTGCGGCGGCTCCGGCTGCGCACGTCCCTGGCCGCCCTGCTGTCCCTGCTGTGGTTGCTGGCCGTGGGCAGAGGGGTCGCCGCCGTCGCGGCCGTCACCGAAGACGCGCGTGGAGTCCTGTCCGGCGGTGGGATCACGACGCTGGACGGGGCGTCCGTAGCGGTCGAGGATCGGCCTGCCGAACTTGTCGCGGGCGATGTTGTCGTCGGACGGGTTCTGGGGCATGGGGACAGCATAGTGCCGTCGGCCGGGGAAACAGGTCATCCTGTGGGCTGAGATCTCCCGACCCTGCCAGGCGGTTCGCTGGTAGAGGGTATCGCCGTATAATTGTCGACCATGGGTGACAATCTGGCAGCAGTGGCTTTTCCTGCGATCATGGCCGTGGTGGTGGCCGTGGTCGTCTCCTCGGTCACGAAAGCGGCGGGGCGGGGCGACCTGCCGCGGGACGGGTCGGTGGGGATCCGGACCAAGGCGACGAAGCTCAGCGATGCAGCGTGGACGGCCGGGCACCGTGCGGCGGTGCCCCGGGCACGGACGGTGAGTCTGCTGACCTCGGCGGTGGCACTGGTGATCATCGTGCTGGGCATGGTCGTGGACGCCACCTGGGTGATGGCGGTGGGCATCGTGCCCTTCGGTGTGGTCATCATCGGGATCATCCCGGTGGTGCAGACCGCCAACGCTGCAGCGCGGGAAGCGCATGCCGCCGAGCAGGCACGTCCGGCGAAGAAGAAGCAGAAGAAGCGGCGCTGACGGAGAAGCCTGCATAAGCCGGCGAAGTATGTTTCCTCGGGAAGCGAACGTACACCACGCCCTCACCGCAGGAAGGATCTCCACATGACGTCGATCACCCGTCGAATCTCCGCATCCGCCGCCGCCGTCCTCCTCGCCGCGGGAACAGCAGTTGCTGTCGCCCCGGGAGTCTCCGCGCAGACAGAACTGCCGACATCGAGCGAGAATTACACGCCCCCGGAGCCGGGCGACAGTTGGCTGACTGTACTGTCCCAGCAGATCAGTGGTCCGATCACCGTCGGCTCCCTGGTGGCCGTCTACGGCAGTGCTGTCGCCATGTGCACCTCGGATCTCACCGAGGGGCCGTCAAACGCCTGCTTCTGACTCCGCTTTCCGCCAGTCCTGTCCGGGCTCGCGCCCCGCCCTCCCCGGTCGTGCTGACCGGGGAGGGCTAACGTTTTCACAAGGGAAACGTTGTGATGGGGTAGGGGCGCCTCGCCCGGGGTGCCCCATCACGCTCACGGAGAGGAAACACCTTGCCAGGCCCATCTGACCATCGCGACACAACCTCCCGACGACGTGCGCGCGGCGGTGTCCGCGGTCGGGTCGCCGCCGCTGCCGCCGCCACGATGCTGGCCGCCGGGGGAGCAGTGGCCGTCGCTCCGTCCGCCAACGCCCAGGAGGGATCCCTCCCGCCGCCGGTCCAGTCGTCCTATGAGGCGCAGCACCCCTACGTGCAGCAGGCGCTCGGGAGCGCGGTCGTCGGCTCCTACGCTGCCGTCGCACTGCCGTACCTCATGTGGGTCTGCCCGGTCCTGGGGGACCTGGGACTGGTGGAGCCGACCAGCTGCCAGTTCTGACCCACTGTCATAGTTGACCCACTGCCATCCATCGAGGGGATGAGCACCATGGCAGGAACATCTGACTATTCACCCCGCAGCTCCCGCAGTAGCCGCAGTACCCGAAGTATGCGTTCGCGGGTCGCTGCCATCGGCGGAGCTGCCCTGATTGCCGTCGGCGGGGCGGCGGTCGCTGCCCCGCCTGCCACGGCAACTCCGGCGACAGAGCTGCCGACCCAGTCCTCGCAGGACGCCCTGGACACCGCCGGCGGTATCGTCCGCTCCGCACAGAGCAGTGTGGCCACCAGTGGCATCGTCGCCGGCTGGACGCTCTACTACTTCGTCTGGTGTCCGGTGGCCGTCCCGCTGAACCTGCAGGACCCGGCCAACTGCACATTCTGACCTGGTCGTCCGTCCCGACTGCACCGACAGAAGAACCACCGGCGTGGTGGTGGGATCCGAAGGGATCCCCGCCACCACGCCGGGGGGGTAATGCGCCGACCTAGCTGGTCGCTAGGCGTTCGCGGCGGTGCGGCCGGCGACGCGCAGACCGGTGTCGGTCATGTGCAGCGGCAGGTTACGGCGCTGGGAGGTGGTGTCGACCAGGCCGACGATCCACCGGTCGTTGGCGCACATCTCGTGGCCGCGGCTGGCCGGCTTCAGGCTGACGAACTGGCCACCGGCGGCCTTGGCGCCGTCACGGACGCTGCGCTCCAGGGCCCACTCGATGTCCTTGATCTGGATCAGGAAGCTGGGCACCTGGACACCGGGGATGAGGTTGATCGGGCAGACCTGGCCGGCACCGTTGGTGATGTGCGGCATACCGAGCACCTTGACGTTGGCGTTGGGGGCCAGCTTCTTGACGTGGGCGACGGTGCGCTGCACGGAGCCACGTAGGTTGGACTCGATCTTCGGCACCGGCAGCTGGTCGTTGAGCACGTAGGGGTAGGTGTCGTTGGTACCGGCCCAGATGACGACCTCGCCGGTGCTGCCGTTGAGCTTGCCGGCGGCCCTGGCCTTGTCGGCCTGGGTGGTGACGCGCATGCCGCCGGTGCGGTAGGACGATCCGGCGCAGGTGAAGTTGTCGACCTTCTTGCCGGACGCGCTGGCGTAGGCGTTGGAGAAGCGGTTGTCGGTACCGCAGCCGGAGCCGCTGAGGACCGGGTCAGGCAGCGGGAGGCCCTTGCCGGCGAAGTAGTTGTAGAGGTTCGGGTTGGCCACGACCGAGTCGCCGAGGACCACGGTGTTGCCCGGGGCAGCCTGGCTCTCCGGGGCGGACAGCAGGGTGCCGGACAGGGCGGCGACGGTGGCGACCGCGGCGGCAGCCAGGCCGGCGATGCGGCGTCCTGCGCGGGTCTTCTTGGTGGCACTGGCGCTGTGCCGGCCACTCTGTCGTGAGCTCATGGCGTCGGTGTTCCTCTCGTGAAACATGTGTCGTAGCCGGTGTCTTCCGGCGCTGGGCCCGCTGTCTAAGGTGGGCCCTCGGGGGCTTCTTGCCAAACCGTTCTCCAGGGCAACGACGTTACAGTACCGTGATATTAGTGGACAATCGGCAAAAATGTAACCCCTGGTGCAAAAGTGACAGATGTGACGTAAGTTGTCGCAGTGGCCATCGGTCCGGGATTTCTCCGTGATTTTCCGGGCGCACCCCCGAGTTTGTCCCCGGGTCTGTCGCGTAACCGCCCACCGCCAGATGGGGTGAACCGCAGTTACCTGACCAGGATCTTTAGTCGTTCGGTATCGAAATGGTCACCCCGGCCGGTATGGTAGCCGAAAGTAGTTGTTTGGCTTCACGTGTAAAGCCTCGCTGAGGTGTGTCGGATGGTGGCGGGTGTCCCCGCGTTCATTGCCGCCTCCGACATCGACCCGCCGATCTGCCCCCCCAGAACCGACCCCCACAATCAACCCACCGAAAGGAGGGGCAGTGTTCGAGCAGCTGTCCTATGACCTCAAGGGAGCCCTCCGGGGCTCCAAAGCGTTCCTGGACACCGGATTCCTCAAAGGCTCCACGCCCGCCGGAGGACTCGGTGTCGCCAAGGCGCTGGGGCGCTACGGGACCAGCCTCGCCGGTCTCCTCGAGGGAACCGCGGCACGCTTCCCGGACCGTCTCGTCCTCGTCGACGACCAGGGCGAGCTGACCTACCAGGAGCTCGCCAACCGGGCCCGCCTCACCGCACATACCCTGGCCAGCCACGGCATCGGCCCGAACAGCCGGGTCGGCATCATGGCCCGCAACGGCCGCGGCTTCTTCATTCCGCTGGCCGCCAAGGGCTACCTCGGCTACACCGTCTTCCTGCTCAACGTCGGTGCCTCGAAGAACCAGCTGGCCGACATCGTCAAGGAGCACAAGCTCGACGTCATCTTCGTCGACTCCGAGTTCGACGACCGCTTCCCCGAGGACCTGTCCGACTTCGGCTGCACCCTCATCCACGCCGATGCTGCCGAGGGCTACCGCACCGACTTCGACTACCCCACCATGGAGGAGTTCTGGACCTCCCCGGGGCCGCACAACGACGCCTTCCCCTCCCGCCCGAAGCAGGGCGGCGTCGTCCTGATGTCCTCCGGCACCAGCGGCACCCCGAAGGCCGTCTCGCACACCGAGCCGTCCTTCCCGGTCGGTGTCCTCGGCCCCGCCCTCGAGGGCCTCGGTGTCAAGGCCGGCGACCGTCTCCAGCTCACCGCCTCCCTGTTCCACGTGCTCGGCTGGGGAGCCTCGGTGCTCGCCATCGTCGCCGGCTGCACCCTGGTCACCCAGCGTGAGTTCAAGCCGAAGAACGTCCTCAAGCAGATCGAGGACTACAAGTGCACCGGCACGATCAGCTCCGCGGTCTTCCTCAAGGACGTCCTCGCCGCCGACGACGGCAGCTACGACACCTCCTCGATGACCTGGATCATGAACGCCGGCAACGCCATGAGCGAAGATCTGGTCGTCGGCCTGCAGGAGCGCTACGGCAACATCGTCTCCAGCGGCTACGGCTCCACCGAGGGCCTGCTCGTGGCCTTCGCTAACCCGGAGGACCTGGCCGCCGACCCGCTCACCGCCGGCTACCCGGTGTGGAACGGTCGCCTGGAGGTCCTGGACCAGGAGACCGGCAAGGAGGTGCCCGCCGGTCAGGTCGGCATCATCCACGCCATCAACGCCCTGTCGATGAAGGGCTACCTCGGCGACCGTGACAAGGCCGAGTACCGCAACGGCATGATCGACCTGGGCGACAAGGGCATCGTCGACCCGGAGTCCGGCCGCCTGCGCGTGCTGGGACGCAACAACGACATGGTCATCGTCGGTGGTGAGAACATCTGGCCGACCTCGGTGGCCGAGATCATCGACCGCCTCGACGGTGTCGCTGAGTCCTACTGCGTCGGTGTCGAGGACGACGAGAAATTCCAGCGCGTCAAGGCCTACGTCGTCGTCGAGGACGGCGCCACCGTCACCGAGGATGATGTCCGCGAGCAGGTCGAGCACAACTTCATGAAGCCCGCCATCCCGCGCGACGTGGTCATCATGAGCGCCCCGCTGCCGCGCAACGCCATCGGCAAGGTCGTCAAGCGCGAGCTCGAGGCCTTCGGCTGATCTGGCCGACGCTGCGGTGTTGCCGGCCGGGTGACTGATCCGGTCACTGGCCCGGTGACTGGCCCGGTGACGGTCGGCATGACCGGGAGGCGCGGAAGCCGCCCCAGATCATCCCGCCACCGAGGAACAGAAGAGCGGTGGCGAACATCAGCACGCTGCCGACGCCGTAGTCGTCGGCGGTCGACCCGCGGATGGTCGCCGCCACGGCCAGTACGATGCCGACCACCAGCGTGATGAGCCCCGCCCCGCCGACCCACGGTCCACCGCCGAGGTCGGTGCGGGCGGTGTCTGATTCTGCAGCCAACCTCCGCGCCTTGCGGTCCCGGGTGAATCCCAGGGGAAAGACCACCAGGAACCCGAGGAAGAAAATCATCCCCAGGGAGAACACCAGGTTCTCCAGGAACGCCGCGACAGACGCGAAGGTGACAGTGACGGCGACGGCCAGGATGATGAGACGGTCATGCTGTCTGAGTGAGATACTCATGTGTCCAGACTGTCGATTTCTGGCCCCGTCATTTTCCCGTTGCCCCCGGTCAAGGCCCTGAGCCAGCACGTGTAGCTGTGGGACGTGTTCTGGGGGTTGTTCTGGGCGGGGTGGGGTGCCGTGATGGGCCCCAGCTACAACCCGGGGGTCGAGCCCAGCATCTGGTAGCCCACGAAAGCGACGGTGTCGATGAGTCCATGGGCGATGATCAGGGGCCACACCCGTCCGGTGCGGTAGAAGAACCAGACGAACACCAGACCCATCACCATATTGCCCAGTCCCGCCGAATAGCCCTGGTACAGGTGGTAGCTGCCGCGCAGCACGGCGGAGGCGACGAACACCCACACCCACGGCACCCGGATCTGACGCAGTCGGGTGCACAGCCATGCGACGACCAGCATCTCCTCGGCGAAACCGTTGGCCCAGGAGTTCACCACCAGCAGGATAAGGTCCTGAATACTGCGGTCGAGTCCGGTGGGGATCACTTCACGGGAGAATCCCAGCTGGACGGCGGCGACGTAGAAGACCAGACCCGGCAGCCCGATCAGTGCTGCCAGGCCCATGCCGGGCAGGATGTCCCGCCATGCCGGGGTGAGCACCGGCAACACCGGTCGACCGGAAGCGCCCTTCGCTGCCGCGCCCCTCGTCGGCAGGCGCAGCAGTGGTCCGGTCACCGCCCCCAGATCCCCCAGTCGCGGCGGAACGTGCCTGATCAGCAGGAACAGTGACAGTCCGCCCCAAGCCACCAGCACTCCGGAGGAGATCAGCTGGAAGGCTGGGTCGAGCCAGGCGAGGTCCGACTGCCGGGCGTTGAGCGTGGTGGTCTGCTCGTTGAGGTCTTCAGGCATCGTCGCCGCCTCGACCAGCCGCAGGATGGCGCGGATGCCGGATGCGCCGAAGGTGACTGCCAGCACGATGAGGATCTCCCAGCGCAGGGCATTGCGGTCAGCCGCCGTCTGTCGACTGCGGTCGATGTTGGACTGCATCTGCGCCTCCGTCCGTGCTGTTGTTCTTGAGGTTGGCTTAACTGCCCCAGCTGGGTGTCGCCGCTGGGTGGCTCTGCTGGGTGATAAGAGGTGAGTGTACGCACCGACCAGCACCGCCTGACGTGGAATCCCCATGCCCAGGGGTACGGTTGCGGGCCGGTGAGCGTACCTCCAGCCATGGGGATTTCGTAGTGGCTACTGGCGGCTACTGGCGGCTCGTAGTGGCTACTGGTGGCTCGTGGTGGCTACTGGCGGCTCGTAGTGGCTATCGGGGAACGGCCACGGCGAGGACATCGAGGGCAGCCGGATCGGTGGCGACGAGGTCGGCGACGGCATCCTGAAGGTGGGCGCCGAGATCCAGCAGCTCAGCGACACTGACCCGGTCGGACACCGCCCCCAGGTGCACCGACACCGGCCAGCGCCCGCGGCCTGCCGCCCCGGCCGGGATCAGCGGTACCGACAGTCCGGCCCACCCGGTGAGGTTCCACAGCGTCGCCCACGGGGTCCACGCCGTCTGCGCGGCGAAGTCCAGCTCCGGGCGTCCCACCGCCGGATCCGAGAACCGGGAGAACGCCCCGACCGGTGGGGGCGGGAACGCCAGCGTCGGGGTGATGACCACGTCAACCTCCGACCAGGCTGCGCACACGTCCTCGGGCAATGCCTGCACCGCCGCCGATGCCTCGGCCACCCGTTCGGCCGACAACGACCGGCCGCAGGCCCGCAGCCAGGTCGGCATCGCCGTCATGGGGGCGGGCAGCCCGGCACAGCGGGCAGCCATGACGTCGGAGAAGACCGCGAATCGCTCCACCGAGTACGGCGGCTCCACCGGTGCGACCCCAGCCACTCCAGGGTGGGTGACCAGCAGTGCAGTGGCCGCCCCGGTGGCATTGGCCACCGACGGGTCCACCGGCTCATGCGAATGGAAGGGCAGGTTGGAGTGCCCGACACGTACCGGACGCCCCGCCGTCGCACGCCGCGACACCGATTCCCACCAGGGCACCGGTGAGTCGGTTACCCCGTAGGCACGGGCCGTCAGCTCCAGGTCCGCGGCGATGTAGCCCTGTGCGCCAGGATTCGGCAGGGCGGCGTCCCCACCATCAGGGAACACGGCGTGCCGCGGCTTCAGCCCGGGCAACCCGACTGCTGCCGCCGGCACCCGGATCGACCCGCCGCCGTCACTGGCGTGGGCGACGTCCACGACCCCGCGGGCCACCGCCACCGCCGCCCCAGAGGACGACCCACCGGTGGTCAACGAGGCGTCGATCGGGTTCACCGGGCCCCGACCGGTCACCGGCTCGGTGTACACCGTGGCCCCGAACTCGGCGGTGACGCTGGAGCCGACCAATCGGGCACCGTCGTCCAACAGGTGCTGCACCGCATCGTCGGAGCTGGTGGAGCGTACGGCATGTGACGGCTCGCCGAAGGTGGTGACCTCACCGGCGACCCGGTTGAGGTCCTTGACCAGCACGTCGAGACCGCGCAGCGGACCGTGGGCGTCCGGGTCGACGTGCGCGCGGTCGTAGAGGCGCACCACGCCGACCTCCTGCGGAGACAGCCCGGTCCGTACACACACCTGGTGAAGGCGCCGGGACACGGCATCGGTGCTGCCGGCATCGGTCCTGCCGTTGGTGTCCCCAGGGTTCGTCATGGCGTCCCACCCTACCGGGGACCGGTAGATTGGTGGCATGAGCGAAACCAGCCCATTCACCGTGGCCTACCTCGGCCCCCGCGGTACTTTCACCGAGCAGGCCGTCCTCAACTTCCAGGATGCAGGCCATCTGCCGGCCGATGCTGTCCACCGCACCGTCGACTCCCCGGCCACCGCCCTGGACCTGGTGCGCAACGGGGAGGCCGACCAGGCGGTCGTCGCCCTGGAGTCCAGCGTGGACGGGCCGGTGACCCAGACCTTCGACTCCCTGGCCAGCGGTCAGCCGGTGCAGATCCTGCGGGAGCACGATGTGCCGGTGGTGTTCTCCATCCTGGTGCGTCCCGGCACCCGTGTGGCGGACATCCAGACCTTCACCACCCACCCGGTCGCCCAGGCGCAGGTCCGCGGCTGGGTCGGTGAGTATCTGCCGGAGGCCCGGTTCGTGCCGGCGACATCGAATGGTGCAGCCGCGCAGGCGGTCGCCGAGGGGCGGGTGGACGCTGCGGCGGCACCGGCCCGCGCCGGGGAGATCCACGGCCTGGTTCCGTTGACGGTAGGGGGCAGCGAGGCTGCCGAGGTCGCCGACGTTCCCGGTGCGCGGACCCGTTTCGTGCTGGTGGGACGCCCGCAGGCCCCGATGCCGGTGACCGGTCGCGACCGCACGGCTCTCGTGCTGCAGGTGCCGAACGTCCCGGCGTCACTGGTGATGGCGCTGATGGAGTTGGCGACCCGTCGGGTGGACATGTCGCGGATCGAGTCGCGGCCCACCCGCGAGCGTGCCGGGACCTACAACTTCCACGTGGAACTGGTCGGGCACGTCGACGATGGTGCCGTGGCCGAGGCGCTGGCCGGGCTGTACCGCTACTGCGACCGGATCCGGTTCCTCGGCTCGTGGCCGCAGGAGGGGTGGGTCGGTGGGGTGTCGGGTCCGGCGGGTTCGGTCCCGCCCGACTACCGTGATTCCCGGGAATGGGTCCGCTCGTTGCGACGCGGACAGCACGATCACCGGGCGGCGACGCCGGAAGGAGACCTCGACACGTGAGTCGACTGCTGCTGATCCGGCATGGTCAGACGACCTCGAACGTCCGTCAGGCACTGGACACCGCCCTGCCAGGTGCGGCGCTGACCGACCTGGGCTGGTCGCAGGCCTTCGCCGCCGGTGAGTTGCTTGCCGGGGAACAGGACGAGGCGGCGGCACCGTTGGCGATGGTGTCCTCGCAGGCGCTGCGGGCCCGGCAGACAGCGGCGGGGATCGCCACGGGCGGTCATGGCCGCGGCCTGCGGTTGTCGGACACCGGACCAGGGACGTCCTTCGCCCGGGCGCTGGGGGAGCTGGCGGCGGTGGAGATCACCGACGGGATCACCCATGAGGATGTCGGCCCACCGCGGTCGGCGGCGTCCGATCCGGCGTCCGAGCCGGTGACGGCAGCCGGGGCGACCGGCGTAGGGGCGACCGGGGTGACGGGTCTGACCGGACCGAATCCGGTGTCGACCACGCTGCCGCTGGTGATGCCCGGGGCGGTGCCGGGGATCTCGGAGATCCCGGCGGGACGCTATGAGATGCGCGAGGACCACGAGGCGCACTACGACTACCACCGCACCTTCGCCGAATGGCTGGGTGGGGCGATGGACGTGCCGGTGCCGGGGGCGTCGACCGGGCGCGAGGTGGTGGCCCGCTACCTCGACACGCTGCTGCCGATGGCGGCATCGGTACAGCGCGAGGGGTCGGACCTGGCCGTGGTCAGCCACGGCGCGGTGATCCGGCTGATCGCCGCCTACCTGGGCCGGGTGGACCCGGAGTACGCGATGCGCACGATCATGCCGAACACCTCGCGGGTGGAACTGGAGATCCCGGACGCCTTCGACTCCACGCGGGGCGGCGCCGGTGGGGCCGCCCACACCGATGCGCTGGCCTCCGGCTGGAAAGTCGTGGACTGGGCCGGGCACGGCGAGCCGCTGCGCGCGGCGGGTTGACCGCGGCGGGTTGACCGTGGCGAGCTGACTGCAACGGGTTGACTGGGACAGGGTGCGGCGGGCTGGGCCGCGTCCGTCCTACCCCCAACCGAGTTCGTGCAGACGCTCGTCGTCGATGCCGAAATGGTGGCCGATCTCGTGGACGACGGTGACCGCCACCTCGTCCACCAGCTGCTCACGCGAGTGGCAGTAGCCGCACAGGGCGTCCTTGTAGATGCTGATCTTGTCCGGCAGGAACGTCGGCCATTCCACGGACCGGTCGGTCAGAGCCACCCCGTGGTAGAGACCGAGCAGGGTGGGGTCCTCCTCATTGTGGTCCTCGACGACGATCGCCACATTGTCCAGCGCGTCCAACAACTGGCGGGGGATCTGCCGCAGTCCGGCATCGACGAGGTCCTCGAACTCCTCGTCAGTGATCTCGACCATCGTTCACCCGTTCCTCAACCGTCCTTCAACCGTCTCCGTCAGTCGTCCTGCCCGTTGTCCCGGTCCCGCAGCGGACGACGGTCCGGCGGGTCCTCCGGGGCCTCACCGTCGATGGTGAACTCCCCGCGCACGTCACCACGCAGATCGGCGAAGGAGTCATCGTCCCGGGCCTTGGTCAGTGCACAGTTGACCGTGCGTGAGCCGGCGTTCCAGGACTCCTGCGGCAGCGTGGTCCAGAACGGGGTGAGCGTGGACTGGTACAGCGCCTCGTCCTCCCCCCCGTCGGCGGGTGCCTCACCACCGTTCATGAAGTCGATGGCCGCGCGGGTACACACCGCGTCGAGGTGCTCGTTCTGCTTCTCCAGCGTCGGCCACGCGCCATCGTTGAAGGTCTCGCCCAGGTTCTCCGTCGAGGTGACGACCCAGGAGTACGGGGTGTCACAGCCCACGTTGCGCACCCGGTCACCCTCGGCGCGCACGCAGGTCTCCACCGACGCCGCCGTCGACTGGTCGGTTTCCGCGGCACGTCCGGACACTTCGGCGTACCTCCCGTCACCCTCCGGCACCGCCACACCACAGAGCATGATGCGGTCCCCAGCGTCCCAGGCCGCCTCGGGCGGGAGGATGGGGGCGATCGAGTAGCGGCCCTGCGGGTCGAGCCGGCCGTCCAGGTGGCTCATCGTCGGGCCGGCGCAGAGGTCGGAGGTCAGCTGCGACTGCCGGTCCAGGTCCGGCTGCGGGGCGTCCGGGCCGAACTCACTGGTCGGGTACTGCGACAGGTCCTCGCGGGTGGAGACCTCGAAACGATGCGGCTGCGCGCAGTCCACCACGGTGAAGTTGGTGGTGACCTCCCCGTTCTGGTCCCAGTTCACGCAGTCGCCGGTGTCGGCGTCGGTGAAGGCCGCGAGTTCGGGGTCGTCCTCCTCCGGGCTGGTCCTGGCCACCACCGACGCATTATCCGGCGCAGCGTACTCGTACACTGCCGCGCCGAAACCACCGGCCAACGCAGCCGTCAACGCCACGGCGACCGTCCGGCGACGTGCACGGGGACGCTTCCGGGCAGAAGCGTGCTCCTCAGCGGCACCGGTGTCACCGGTGGTGCTGGCGTTACTGGTGTCGCTGGGCTCGGTGTCTCGGTCGGAATTCGGGTCGATGGTCGACATAGGGGGCATTCTTTCACAGGGGACGCGGGTTTCCGCCAGGCCATGGGGCCACGTGGGGCACCACTATAGCTAAGCTGGACGACATGATTGATCTCAAGTTCCTCCGGGAGAACCCCGACGTCGTCCGTGATTCCCAACGTACCCGCGGTGAGGACCCCAGCCTGGTGGACCAGCTCCTGGAGGCCGATCAGCGTCGCCGTGAGGCGATTTCCTCCGCTGACGTGGCACGATCCGACGCCAAGGCGTACTCCAAGTCGATGGGCGCGAAGATGAAGGACGCCACCGACGAGGAACGCACCGCACTGCGTACCGAAGGGCAGGCCCGCTCGGCGAAGGTCAAGGAGCTCGAGGCCGAGCAGAACGCCGCCGTGGCTGCCGTCAACGACCTGCAGATGAAGCTGTCCAACGTGGTCACCGGCGCGCCCGCCGGTGGCGAGGACGACTACATCGTCCTGGAGCACATCGGTGAGCCCACAGAGTTCGACTTCGAGCCCAAGGACCACCTGGAACTCGGCGAGTCCCTGGGGCTGATCGACATGGAGCGCGGGGCGAAGGTCTCCGGTGCCCGCTTCTACTTCCTCACCGGCGACGGCGCCCTGCTGCAGCTCGGCCTGCTGCAGCTCGCCGCACAGAAGGCTCGCGACCACGGTTTCCAGCTGATGATCCCGCCGGTGCTGGTGCGTCCGGAGATCATGGCCGGTACCGGCTTCCTCGGCGCCCACGCCGACGAGATCTACCGCCTCGAGGACGATGACATGTACCTGGTCGGCACGTCCGAGGTCGCCCTGGCCGGCTACCACAAGGATGAGATCATCGACCTGTCGGACGGTCCGGTGCGCTACGCCGGCTGGTCGTCGTGCTTCCGTCGAGAGGCCGGTTCCTACGGTAAGGACACCCGCGGCATCCTGCGCGTCCACCAGTTCGACAAGGTCGAGATGTTCGTCTACGCCAAGCCGGAGGAGGCCGAGCAGGTCCACCAGGAGCTGCTCGCCATGGAGAAGGACATGCTCTCGGCCGTCGAGGTGCCCTACCGGGTCATCGACGTCGCCGGTGGCGACCTGGGGTCCTCGGCCTCCCGCAAGTTCGACACCGAGGCCTGGGTGCCGACCCAGGAGACCTACCGCGAGCTGACGTCCACCTCGAACTGCACCACTTTCCAGGCCCGCCGGCTCAAGACCCGCTACCGTGACAGTGACGGCAAGGCCCAGACCGCCGCCACCCTGAACGGCACCCTGGCCACCACCCGCTGGCTGGTGGCCATCCTGGAGAACAACCAGCAGGCCGATGGTTCGGTGGTGGTGCCCGAGGCACTGCGTCCGTTCGTCGGCAAGGACGTCCTGACTCCCAAGAAGAAGTGACACGGAAGGTAGAGACTCTCCCATGGCTTTCAAGCTTCCCCGCGACCACTTCTGGCTCCCGAAGGGGTTCACGGTCCTCCCCGCACTGCCGGACACCCCGCCGCACCCGGAATCGCGTGAGCCCTTCTACGGTCGGCTCATCATCCCCTTCGCGAAGCTGTGGATGCGTCGCATGCAGCACCTGGAGGTGGAGATCCAGAACCCGGAGCGTATCCCCGCCACCGGCGGTGCGGTGATCGCGGTGAACCACACCGGCTACTGGGACTTCGTCTTCGGCGGTATCCCCGCCGCCTACCAGGGAGGACGCCTCGTCCGCTTCATGGCGAAGAAGGAGATCTGGGACAACAAGGTCGCCGGGCCCGCCATGAGCGGCTGCAAGCACATCCCCGTCGACCGTGCCGACGGTGCGGCGTCGGTGCGTGAGGCCACCGAACGGGCCGCAGGTGGAGAACTCATCGGCATCTTCCCGGAGGCGACGATCTCCCGTTCCTTCGAGGTCAAGGAGGTCAAGGATGGTGCCGCACGTATCGCCCACGAGGCCGACGTCCCACTGATCCCCGTGGTGATCTGGGGGTCGCAGCGGATCTGGACGAAGGGGCGCAAGCCGAAGTGGCGGCTGAAGAAGGCCGAACTCGTCATCTCGGTCGGCGAGCCGGTCGAGGTCGACGAGGACGCCAAGGCCTCCGCCCAGCGTCTGCATGATGCGATGGCCACCCGCCTAGACCAGGTCCGGGCCCGGTACGACGAGCTCTACGGCCCCTTCCCGGACGGGGAGTACTGGATGCCGCAGTCGCTCGGCGGGTCCGCCCCGTCGCTGGAGGAGGCCACGGTCAAGGACCGGGAGGACGCCCAGAAGCGCCGCGAGGAGCGCATCGCCCGTGAGGCCGAACAGGCGGCCAATCCTGAGTCCCAGAAGAAGCCCCAGAAGAAGCCCCAGAAGAAGCCGCTGTGGAAGAAACTGCTCCGTCGCTGATTGTCAGCGACCTCGACGGAACCCTGCTGACCTCCGCCGAGCGGGTCTCGCCCCGGACCCGCGCGGCGATCGGACGCCTGGTGTCCTCTGGTGCGCGGTTCATCCCCGCCTCGGGGCGTCCGGCCCGCTGGATGCTGCCGGTGATCGAACAGATCGGGCTGCGTCCGGTCTGCGTCTGTGCGAATGGCGCGGTGGTCTATGATTCGGCGACCGACCGGATCACCTACGCCGCCGAACTCGCCCCGGCGGTGTTGTCGCAGGTCGCCGCGCAGGTGCGGGACGCCACGACCGGCATCCTCGCTGACCGGGGGCTGCCGCCGGTGACCTTCGCCGTGGAGCGCGCCGGGGTCAGTGCCTTCGACCGGGTGGATGAGCTGTTCGCCGTGGAGGAGGACTACCCGCACGCCTGGGAGTCGGAGGAGCATGCGGTGGAGAGCCGGGACGCACTGTTCAGCAAGCCAGCGGTGAAACTGCTGGTGCGACAGGAGCAGATGCACTCATCCGAGATCTTCGATCTGGTCAGTCCGGTCGTTGATTCGGCGGATGCGCATGTCACGTGGTCCTTCAGCGGTGGGCTGCTGGAGATCAACGTGCCCGGAGTGACGAAACTGTCCGGGCTGGCACATGCGTTGGGTACGCCCCGCGACGGCGACGCGTCCGACGGCGGTGCGTCCCGCGACGACGACGGTGGTGCGCCCGGTTCGCCCGCGATCCCGGATATTGACCCGGCGCAGGTGGTGGCTTTCGGCGACATGCCGAACGACATCGCGATGCTGCGGTGGGCGGGCCTGGGTGTGGCGATGGGCAATGCGGTCGACGAGGTCGCCGCCATCGCGGACCACCGCACGGCCTCCCATGACGACGACGGGGTCGCCGAGGTTCTCGAACGCTGGTTCTGAGTACTTCTATCGCGGCGGTCTGACCGGGCTTCTGATCTTATCGCAGTCGGTACCCGGTGTCGTGCTGCCCCTGGCCACCGACCATGTCGGCGACTCCGGCCGTGATGAGTTGTTTGAGCGCGTAACGGGTCGTCGGCACCGACCACCTCGACGCCGGATGCGGTCTCGGTGGACCAGCGCATTGGCCAGGAGTTCTCGGACAGCCCTGAGCGGGAACTCAGGACCCCGGACCATGTGACCATCAGGGCGGTGAACATCCGATGTCCCGGTGTTCGTGGTGATCCACTCCTGAACCTCCTCCAGTAGGACGGGCAGCGGCCCGTCGAAGTCCTGACGGTTCTGTGTGCGTGCTCCGCTGCCGTCCCGGGCTAGCTGTACTGCGGCGGTGACCGCGAGTGACGGCTGCTTTCCCTGCGGGTAGAAACCCAGTGCGTAGAGCCCGGCGGTGGTCAGTTCCCCTGTCGGTGTGGTCACGGAGAGGAGCCGACAGAGGTCTTCGTCGGCAATGTCTTTCAGCCGACGACCACAGTGCGTCCGTCCACGCTCACCGGGTACGGGTCGATACGGGGGCGGGGATGATCGACTCCCTCGTCTGACTGGTCACAGCCTGGATCATGTCTTTGGGGGAGTCGACGCCGGTGACGGCGAAGTTCTGACGCTGGCTCACCCCGAGCAGGACCGTTCCTCCCTGGGGCATGTTGGCGAATGCGCAGATCGTCTCTGGCAGGCTGTCCGGGAGGCCTCCGGCAGCGGATAATTCGTGCTGCTACGTACGCGAACACGCTACGCAGGTGTAGGGGGTGTCACTGACGCTCACTGACAATCTTCTTTGTCAGTGAGAGTTCCGTTTTCGCAGTGAGCATCCGGCACGCTCAGCTCTTCACGACGATCTTGCCGGTCACGTGGCCGCGCTCCACCTCACGGTGCGCCTCGGCCATGGTCGCGGCATTCATGCCGAGCATCGTCTCGCCCACGGTGGGGATGATGCGGCCGTCGTCGACCATCCCGGCGATACGGTCCAGGATCACCCCCTGGTCCGCCACGTCGTCGGTGTCGAAGACGACCCGGGTGAACATCGACTCCCAGTGCAGGGAGATCGACTTCCTCTTGAACCCGATGAGGTCGAAGTCCTCCGGATCGTCGATCAGGCACAGACGCGACTGCGGGGCCATCAACTCGGCGAGCTCGCCGGAGTGTCCTGTCGTATGGGTGGTGAAGACGAAGTCGATGCCGTCCGGCTCCAGGTCGAGGACCTGGTCGGCGAGGCTGCGGCGATGGTCGACGACCTCGTGCGCGCCCATTTCCACCACCCAGTCGCGGGACTCCTCACGGGACGCGGTGGCGATCACCGTCAGCCCGGTCAACGCCCGCGCCAGCTGGATCATCACGCTGGGTACGCCACCGGCGCCGCCGAGGATCAACAGTGAACCGTTGGAGTAGATGTCCGCCCCCAGTCGGTCGAACAGCGCCTCCCAGGCGGTCAGGGCGGTCAGCGGCAGCGAGGCCGCCTCGGTGGCGGAACAGGTCGTCGGACGGTGCCCCACGATCCGCTCGTCCACCGCGTGGAACTTCGCGTTCGTGCCGTCGCGGAGCTGACTGCCGGCATAGAAGACCCGGTCGCCGACCTCGAAACGGGAGACGTCCCCACCGACGGCACGGACGACACCGGCGGCGTCGTATCCGAGGATGGGCTGCTCACCGCGGGTGATGGCGTCGGATGCCCGGTGCCGCATCTTCACGTCGATCGGGTTGACCGAGACGGCCTGGACCTCGACGAGGAGATCGCGGGGGCCGACGACGGGGAGGGGCACGGTGACATCGGTGAGGCACCGCGGATCGTCCACCGGAAACTCCCCGGTGACGGCGACGGCGGGCATGGACGAGGGCAGGTCAACAGCGCGAGAATTCATGGTGTCCCATCGTACGGGTTCGAACGATATCGAACAGGACGAGAGGTCCGTGTCCGGACGGGGTGCTGCACCCCCTGTCCCGGCAGCGCGTCATGGCGGCCCTGGAATCCCTCGGTTACGCCTACCGCGTTGACCGCGACCGCCGGGTCAGCGGGAACTGGGGTTTCGCGACGTTGGGTGTTTCCGGTGCCACACCGGTGAGTCCGGCCCCCACCGGCATGGCAACGCACACCGACCGGACGTGACCTGTACCCTGACTGACCATGAGCGAGAGTAGTGATTACGACCTGATCGTCGTCGGCAGCGGTTTCTTCGGACTGACCGTCGCCGAGCGCGCCGCCAGCCAGCTGAACAAGAAGGTGCTCGTCCTCGAGCGCCGCAGTCACATCGGCGGCAACGCCTACTCCGAGGCTGAGCCGGAGACCGGCATCGAGATCCACAAGTACGGTGCTCACCTGTTCCACACCTCCAACAAGCGGGTGTGGGACTACGTCAACCAGTTCACCGACTTCACCGACTACCAGCACCGCGTGTTCGCCATGCATGCCGGCACCGCCTACCAGTTCCCCATGGGCCTGGGCCTGATCAACCAGTTCTTCGGTAAGTACTACAGCCCGGACGAGGCCCGTGAGCTGATCAAGGAGCAGACCGACGGTCTGAACCCGGACGACGCCGCCAACCTCGAGGACAAGGGCATCTCCCTGATCGGACGTCCGCTGTACGAGGCCTTCGTGCGCGACTACACCGCCAAGCAGTGGCAGACCGACCCGAAGGAGTTGCCGGCGGCGAACATCTCCCGTCTGCCGGTGCGCTACACCTTCAACAACCGCTACTTCAACGACACCTACGAGGGACTGCCGGTCGAGGGCTACACCGCGTGGCTGGAGAACATGGCGTCCCACGAGAACATCGAGGTCCGTCTGGACACCGACTGGTTCGAAGTGTGCGACGACCTGCGCGCCGCCAACCGGGACGCACCGGTGGTCTACACCGGCCCGCTGGACCTCTACTTCGACTACGCCGAGGGACACCTCGGCTGGCGCACCCTGGACTTCGAGACCGAGGTGCTGGACACCGGCGACTTCCAGGGCACCCCGGTGATGAACTACAACGACGCGGACGTCCCCTTCACCCGCATCCACGAGTTCCGTCACTTCCACCCGGAGCGCAAGAACTACCCGGACGACAAGACCGTCATCATGAAGGAGTTCAGCCGCTTTGCCGAGGATGGGGACGAGCCGTACTACCCGATCAACACCCCGGAGGACCGGGAGAAGCTGCTGCGCTACCGCGAGCTGGCGAACACTGAGACCGAGAGCAACAAGGTCTTCTTCGGTGGACGCCTCGGCACCTACCAGTACCTCGACATGCACATGGCGATCGGTGCGGCACTGTCGATGTTCGACAACAAGGTCTCCCCGCTGCTGGGTTAACCTCCGCCCCGCTCTCGCTGCGAAATAGCCATACCCCGAGGTACGTTCTGGGCGTCAGAACGTACCTCGGGGTATGGCTATTTGCCCTTGTCAGGGGCGGTCAGTGGCCGCCGGCGGCGATGTTCACCATCCAGTTGATGCCGAAGCGGTCGCGGAGCTGGCCGAAGACATCGTCCCACAGCTGCTTCTGCAGCGGGTGGCTGACTTCGCCTCCCTCGGCCAAGGCGTCGAACCAGCCGGTGATTCTGTCGAGTTCGTCCTCGGTGCCGCCGATCGTCAGCGTCACGGGACGGGCATCGACGTCACGCGGATCGTGTTCGGCGGCGTCACTGGCCATGAAGGTCCAGCCGTCGGTGGTCTCCAGGTGGGCGTGCATCAGCAGATCGACCTTGGCGGGGTCATCCGACCCGCCGCCTTGTCCGAAGGTCATCGTCTGCAGATCTCCTCCGAAGACGGACTGGTAGAAGGTCATGGCCTCGGCGGCGGTGTTACGGAAAGTCAGGTACGGGTTGATCCAGGTGGGCATGATGAATCCTCTCGGTGGTGTCCGTGGTCATGGTGGTGGACCCTCCGGTGGCGGTGGATCGTGTGTGGTGAGGGTCACCGATCCTACAGGCGTAACCTGAGAGCCATGAGCGAGAACACTGACTCCACTCCCTCCACTCCCTCCACCCCCTCCGCATCCGACACTCCCTCCGCCGCCGCCCACCCCTCCACCACCTGGCAGGACAAGACCTGGCACGCGCTCTACCCGGAGTGGGTGCGTCCCGAACTCGACTACGCCGCCGAGCATGAGCGCACCCTCGCCGAGATCTTCGACCATGCCGTGAAGACCTGGCCGAAGCGTCCTGCGATGACGTTCTTCGGCACCACCCTGACCTACGGCGACTACGGCCGGGAGGTCCGCAAGTGCGCCGCGATGCTGCACAACCGCGGCGTGCGCAAGGGCGACTGCGTCGCCATCGCCCTGCCGAACTGTCCGCAGGCACTGATCAGCTTCTACGCGGTGCTCTCCCTCGGGGCGACCGCCACGCTGCACAACCCGCTCTACACCGCCCGCGAGCTCACCGTGGCGTTCAAGGATCACGGCGCGAAGGTCGGCATCTTCTGGGACAAGGCGGTGGACGTCGCCCGGGAACTGCGCACCACCACTCCGCTGGAGCAGATCATCCCGGTCACCATCACCCGCAGCATGCCCTGGTACCTGCAGACCGCACTGAGGATCCCGGTCAAGCCGCTCAGGGCGATGCGCAGCAAGCTCGCCGGCTCCACCGAGGGGCTCACCGAGTGGGGTGACCTGGTCAAGGACGCCTCCGAATCGGAGGGCCGGGCACTGATCGAGACCGCGGAGGTCACCCCGGACGACATCGCCCTGGTGCTCTACACCTCGGGCACCACCGGCGCGCCGAAGGGTGCGGGGCTGAGCCACCGGAACCTGTGCGCCAACATCATCCAGGGCCGCGAGTGGGTGCCGGGGCTGGGCGAGGACGACCAGCCGGAGCGGATGCTCGCCGCGCGGCCGATCTTCCACGCCTACGGACTGACGATGAACATCACCCTCGGCCCGCTGGTAGGCGGCACCGTGATCCTGCTGCCTGCCCCGGAGAAGCCGCTGCTGGCAGGCGCGATGAAGAAGCAGAAGCCGACGTGGATCCCGGGTGTCCCGGCGCTGTACCAGACGATCATGGACATCGCCGAGGAGCAGAAGATCGACATCTCCGGGGTGAAGGCGAGCTTCTCCGGCGCGTCCAGCCTGCCGGTGGAGGTCGTGCGGCGCTGGGAGAACATGACCGGCGGACGTCTGGTGGAGGGCTACGGACTCACCGAGACCTCGCCGATCGTGCTCGGCAACCCGATGAGCGACGACCGGCGTCCCGGTTACGTCGGTGTGCCGTTCCCGGACACGCAGGTGCGCATCGTCTCGCAGGACGATCCGACCGTGGTGTTGCCGGACGGCGAAGCCGGCGAGCTGGTCACCCGTGGCCCGCAGGTCTTCGGCGGCTACCTCAACCGGCCGGACGCCAACGAGTCCTCCTTCGTCACCGGCCAGGACGGTCTGGGGGACTGGTTCCGCACCGGTGACATGGCGGTGATGGAGTCGGATGGTTTCGTGAAGATCGTCTCGCGGATCAAGGAGATGATCGTCACCGGCGGGTTCAACGTGTACCCGCAGGAGGTCGAGGAGGTGCTCGCCGACCACCCGTCGGTGGCTGCGGCCAGTGTCGTCGGTGTGCCGCGGTCGGACGGTTCGGAGACCGTCGCCGCCGGTATCGTGCTGGCCGAGGGGGCACGGTTGGACGAGGAGGTCCTGAAGGACCACTGCCGCGAGGGGTTGGCCCGGTACAAGGTCCCGCGGATCTTCCAGATCTTCGACGAGCTGCCCGCCGATCAGCTGGGCAAGGTGCGCCGGGTGGAGGTCCAGGCGCAGATGACGGGGGAGTAGGGCACGGGGCCCGGTGGTCGGCCCCGTTGTGCGGCCCGCTGCGACTCAGCGAGCCCGGGCCCGCATCAGCCGCATCGCGTTGGCGATGACCACCAGCACCGAAGCCTCGTGGACCAGCATGCCCAGGGACATGGTCACCCCGCCGGCGAGGACCCCCGCCAGGAGCAGGATCACCGTGGCCAGGGCGATGATGATGTTCTGACGCATCACCCGACCGGTGCGACGGGCCAGCCCGACAGCCTCCGGGAGTTTCAGCAGGTCGTCCTCCATCAGGGCGATGTCCGCGGTCTCCATGGCCACGTCGGAGCCGGCCGCACCCATCGCCACACCGATGTCGGCGGTGGCGAGCGCCGGGGCGTCGTTGACCCCGTCGCCGACCATGGCCACGACGTCACCGGAGCTCTGCAGCTTCTGGACGGCCGTGAGCTTGTCCTCGGGCAGCAGAGACGCGTGGACCTGGTCGATGCCGGTGGCCCCGGCGACGGCTTCCGCCACCAGCCTGGTGTCGCCGGTGAGCATCACGACATTGTGCACCCCGGCCTCGTGGAGGCGGATGACCATCTCGGCGGCGTCCTCCCGGATCCGGTCGGCGACCGCGATGATTCCGACGACGGTGTCGTCCACGGCCACGATCATCGGGGTCTGTCCGGCTGCGGCCAGTGATTCGGCTTCCCGGGACGCTCCGTCGATCTGCGCGGACGGCAGGGCGTACTGCTCCATCAGTGCCCGGTTGCCGACCAGGACGGTACTGCCGTCCGCCTGGGTGACAATGCCCTTGCCGGTGACCGGGGTGGTGTCGTCGGGGAGGCCGGTCGGAGGCACCCCGGCGTTTTCGGCCGCGTCGATGATGGCGCGGGCCAGGGGGTGTTCGGAGCCGGCCTCGGCGGCCGCGGCCCAGTGCAGGACGCCGGCCCTGTCACTACCGGGGTCGAGGACGATGACGTCGGTGAGTTCGGGACGACCCTCGGTGAGCGTGCCGGTCTTGTCGACCGCCACGGTCGAGATCTTCGCGGAGGTCTCCAGGTACTCGCCGCCCTTGATGAGGATGCCGTTGCGCGCCGCGCGTCCGATCCCGGCGACAATGGCGACGGGGATGGAGATGACCAGCGCGCCGGGGCAGCCGATGACCAGCAGAGTCAGCGCCAGGACGATGTCCCGGGACACCAGGCCGGCGATGACGGCCAACACGATGACCCCCGGGGTGTACCAGCGGGAGAAACGGTCGATGAAGGCCTGGGTCCTGGCTTTGGCGTCCTGTGCCTCCTCCACCCGGTGGATGATGCGTGCCAGGGTGGTGTCGGATCCGGTGCCGGTGGCCTCGACCTGCAGGAATCCGCCGCGGGAGACGGTTCCGGCGAACACCTGGTCATCGGTCGTCTTGTCCACCGGGATCGATTCGCCGGTGATCGAGGCTTCGTCGACGGCCCCGACACCGGACAGGACGCGTCCGTCCACCGGGACTTTCGCACCGCTCTTGACCAGGACGGTCTCGCCCACCCGGACGTCCCCGGCGGGGACGACCTCCTGGCCGCCGTCGCGCAGGACGACCGCGGTCTCCGGGGCGACGGCGATCAGCTCGGCCAGCGCCGAGCGGGTGCGGTTGAGGGTGGCGGCTTCCAGAGCGTGGCCGATGGCGAAGAGGAAGGTGACCGCCGCGGCCTCCCAGAAGTTTCCGATGGCCACCGCGCCGATGGCGGCCACGGACACCAGCAGGTCGATGCCGATGTCCCGGGCGGCCAGACCGCGCACGGCCTTGACCACGATAGGCGTCCCGGCCACGACTGCGGCGGCGAGCATGGCAAGGTCGCCGAGGCGGAAGACGCCACCGTCATGGGTGGCGTGGGCTCCGGCGTCGAGCCACCACTGTGGACTCACGGTGATGTCGAGCGCGCCGTCGGCGATCCAGCGTAGTGCGAAGGCGATGACGATCAGCACCCCCGACAGGACCGGGACAGCCCAGTTTCCCCTGGTCCGCGCCCAGATCCGGCTGAGGGGGCTCGCGCTGTCTGTGGTGTGCGCGGTGTTCATGGCGGTTCAGCGACCTTTCTCGGTGGGTCCGTCCACTCAGAACGCCGAGGGGGCGGCGGTGTAGCCGGCCTTGGCGACGGCGGCGACCAGGTCGTCCACCGTGACGACGGAGGGGTTGTGCACGATCTCGATGCGGGCGGAGGCGAAGTGGACCTTCACGCTCTCGACACCGTCGAGGCGCCCGACCTTCTTCTCGATCTTGGACACGCACGACGGGCAGGAGAAGCCTTCTGCCCGCAGGACCGTGCGGGTGGTGTTGTCGGTGGAGGATGAGGTGCTCATGGTGGGTTCCTTCCCTGGTTGTTCTCTTTGTCTGACACTTCTGACGGTAGGACTGTGTCGTCCGGGAATCCTTGACCTGGGTCAAGATCGCCGAACTGCCGGGAACCGTCGGCTCTCGTCGGCTCTCCGCGACTCGACGCGACTCTCCGCGACTCTCGGCGACCATCGGTGGCCTCCCCGGCCCGGCCCACCCCGGAGGGCACCGGTATCCTCGGAAGGCATGCCGGACCATGATCTCTGCGTGACGCGGGTGCCGATCTTCCAGGGGCTCAGCCGCGACGACCAGCTGCACGTCGCAGGGTTCATCAGCCCTCTGCACGTACACAAAGGCGATGTGATCTACTCCCCCGGGCAGGCGGTGTCACGGTTGCTGGTGATGCACAGCGGATCACTGAAGGTCAGCAGGATCGGCACCAACGGGCAGGAACGTGTGCTGCGCACCGTGTCCGACGGGGAGCTGGTGGGCGAACGGGCCATGTTGACCGGTGAGCGGTCGGACGACCTGGTCACCGCGCTGGAGGACAGTCGGATGTGCACGTTGGGACATGACGACCTCGCCCGTTTGCTCGGTCGGTACCCGGATGTGGGGATGCGGATGCTGCGTACCGTGTCGGACCGGTTGGCCTCCACCGAGCGGTTGTTGGCGGCGGTGACCTCCAGCGACGTCAGTGCCCGGGTGGCCGCCTACCTGTTGGACCAGCCCGGTCAGGTGCGCGACGGGATGGTCGTGGTGCACCTGCCCATGACGAAGCACGATGTGGCGGCGTATCTGGGGATCACGCCGGAGACGTTGAGCCGGCGGCTGGCGGCGCTGACGTCAGCGGGCATCGTCGAACTGCAGGGGCGGCGGGACGTGGTCGTGCGTGACCCGGATGCCCTGGAGCGCATGGCGGCCGGTGACGCCGATTGAGGGTTGCATCGGGTGGCAGGCCGGACGTCTGCTCAACTGGTGCCGCCGTCGGTCACGGTCCGCCACCGTCGCCCGCTGCCGACCACGGCCGCCCAGGTGTCAGGGGATTCACAGCCTTCTCCCGCGTGCCTGACTACGCGGTGAGGCCGCCGATGGGGGATAATCGTCGGCGTACAACTGTCTAACGGAGGCCGGCGTAACACTTCTATGAGCGCAACCACTGAGATGAGCGACACCCGCGACGAGCAGGCGAACCCCGCCGAGGTCGGTGAGACCACGAGCGACAAGGGCTTCGACCCGCGGCGACTCGCCCGGGTCATCCTGCCGAAGCGCGGTGAACCCAGGGACGTCCGTTCCCTGTACATCGTGGAGAACGAGTCCACCCCGGGGCGTGTCACCGCCCTGGACCGCACGTCTGCCCACATCCCCGCGGGCACCGAGGTCAGCTTCGAGACCTACTTCAACGGATTCCCGGCGTCCTACTGGCGCCGCTGGAGCCAGCTGGACGAGGTCCAGCTCCGTGTCGAGATCACCGGCGACGCCCGCATCGACATCTACCGTTCCAAGATCGACGGCTCGCGCATCGCGGTCACCGGCGGCATCGTCGAGGTCGACGAGGACGGTCACGGTATCGCCGAGTTCACCGTCTCGCTGGCGCCCTTCGAGGACGGCGGCTGGGTCTGGTTCGACATCACCTGTGAGTCCGACACCACCATCCACCAGGCCGGCTGGTACGCCACCAAGGACGCGGCAGGTCAGACGCTCGTGTCCGACACCGTCGTCGTCGACCATGCCACCGGAGAGAGCACCACCCTGAAGGCGGGGGATGTCCTGGACGCCCCTGAGCCGCGGGTGACCATCGGTATCCCCACGTTCAACCGTCCCACCGACGCCGTCGCCGCACTGGAGGCCCTGGCGTCCGACCCGGTCGTCGACTCGGTCATCGACACGCTGATCATGCCCGACCAGGGCTCCAAGCACCCCAATGACGAGCCTGGCTTCCCCGCGGTGCAGGAGCACTTCGGCGACCGGCTGCGCATGCCGGTGCAGGGCAACCTCGGTGGTTCCGGCGGCTACTCCCGCATCATGTACGAGGCCCGCCACCCGGAGCGCGGCACCGACAGCCCGTTCATCCTTTACATGGACGATGACATCGACATCGAGCCGGACAGTGTCCTGCGTTCCCTGGCCGCGTCCCGCTACGCGGCGTCCCCGATGCTCGTCGGCGGCCAGATGCTGAACCTGCAGGAGCGCTCCCACCTGCACACCATGGGTGAGATCATCGACCGCGGCAGCTTCATGTGGACCG
Organism: Candidatus Corynebacterium faecigallinarum; assembly: GCF_052264515.1. Classification (NCBI taxonomy): domain Bacteria; kingdom Bacillati; phylum Actinomycetota; class Actinomycetes; order Mycobacteriales; family Corynebacteriaceae; genus Corynebacterium; species Candidatus Corynebacterium faecigallinarum. The sequence goes on along the minus strand of NZ_JBQQOC010000010.1, from coordinate 71,904 downwards.
CCGCGCCGCACACCCACTACGACCACGACTTCTACAACCATCCGCTGCGCGACCGTGGTGAGTACGGTGAGAACGCCTCCGGCGAGGAGGTCGACTCCAAGGACCTGCACCGCCGCATCGACGCCGACTACAACGGCTGGTGGATGTGCATGATCCCGCGTGTCGTCGCCGACACCGTCGGCCAGCCGCTGCCGCTGTTCATCAAGTGGGACGACGGCGAGTTCGGTCTCCGCGCCCGCGACCACGGCTTCCCGACCGCCTCCTGGCCGGGCATCGCCATCTGGCACATGGCCTGGTCCGACAAGGACGACGCCATCGACTGGCAGGCTTACTTCCACCTGCGCAACCGGCTGATCGTCGCCGCACTGCAGCACGAGGGCAGCCCCAACGGCATCATCACCTCGATGACCAAGGCCACCGCCAAGCATCTGATGTGCCTGGAGTACTCCACCGTCGCCATCCAGAACGAGGCGATGAAGGACTTCCTGGCCGGCCCGGACCAGCTCTTCGAGATCCTGGAGACCGCCCTGCCGCGGATCAACGCGCTGCGCAAGACCTACCCGGACGCCGTGGTCGTTCCGTCGGCCGCAGAGCTTCCCGCCCCGGCCGGTGGCCCCGCGAAGCTGACCGACATCCCGGTGAAGCCCTGGACCAAGATCAGTCGTCTTGCGAAGGTGGTGGCCAACAACCTGCGGTCGGCCGACCCGCACTTCCACGATGTGCCGCAGGTCAACCTGCCGCCCATCGAGGCCCGTTGGTTCTCCCTGGGCCGGCTCGACGGGGTCACCGTGACCACCGCCGACGGCCGTGGCGTGGTGTACCGCAAGCGGGACCGGGACAAGGCGCTGGAGCTGGCGAAGGAGTCCGCCCGCCTGCAGAAGGACGTGATGGCCCGCTTCGACGAGATGCGCCAGCGCTACCGCGTCGCGCACCCCGAGCTGACCAGCGTGGACGCCTGGTCGAAAATCTTCGAGCCGGACACGGTGAGCCTGGAGGGTGACTCCGATGAGTGAGTGCGAGGCCGGGATTCTCGTCAGCCTGCAGGACGCCCTGTTGCCGCAGGGCGGCGGCGCTGACGGCTCCAGGAACAACACCGTGCAAGCGACCGCCCGCGGGCTCAGCCACTTCGGTGAGCACGCCCTCGGCTGGTTCGCCCTGTCCGCCGCTGGTGCCGCACTGTCGGCGACGCGTCCGGAGCAGCGCAACCGGTGGCTGGAGGTGGGCGTCTCGGCGTTCACCGCCCACGCCGCGTCGGTGGTGCTCAAGCGGGTCGTCCGACGGAAGCGTCCGCACGACCCGCGGATCCGCGTCGGGGTCGCCACCCCCTCGAAGCTGAGTTTCCCGTCCTCGCATTCCACCTCGACGGCCGCGGCGCTGGTGTCCACCAGCCGGGTCGTCGGAAACCCCCTGCCCATGGCGGGTATTCCGGTGATGATGCTTTCCCGCCTCATTCTCGGGGTACACTACCCCACCGATGTGGTCGCCGGGGTCGCCCTCGGCGTCGCCACCGAGCAGGCCGTGCACCGTGCGGCCGGTCGCGTTGTGGCCCCCACCGAAACAGTGAAGGAGAGCGTCCGATGACCCGACCAGGGGCAGACCCGGAGTTCGACCCTGCGGAGACCCAGGACACCAATGAGCGTCCGGTGTTCATCGGCTCCGAGCCGCACACGTCCGGGCTCGAGGAGCCCGCGCAGTGGGAGGACCGGACCTACGCCCAGGCGGAGGCCGAGGGTGCCGCCGACACCGACGGTGCCGGCCCCAAGGCGCCGAAGAACCTGCCGGACGCGATGATCAAGGCGCTGCGGCCGAAGCAGTGGGTGAAGAACGTCCTGGTGGTCGCCGCACCGGCCGCCGCCGGTGGCGAGCTGCTCTTCGACGGTCGGGTCATCACCGACATCCTCATCGCCTTCATCGTCTTCTGTCTCGGTGCGTCCTCGATCTACCTGGTCAACGATGCCAAGGACGTCGAGTCCGACCGCCAGCACCCGACCAAGCGCTTCCGTCCGATCGCGGCCGGTATGCTCCCGGTCGGCCTGGCCTACGCCATGGCGGTGACGTTGATCGTCGCCGCCGTGGGGCTGAGTTTCCTGGCCACCAACGGTGCGCCCCTGGCGATCGTCATCGCGGTGTACATCGGGCTGCAGCTGGGCTACTGCTTCGGCTGGAAGCACCAGCCGGTCATCGACATCGCCCTGGTGTCCAGCGGATTCATGCTGCGCACCATGGCCGGTGGTGTGGCCGCCGGGATTGTGCTGTCGCAGTGGTTCCTGCTGATCGCCGCCTTCGGTTCGCTGTTCATGGCCGCGGGTAAGCGCTATGCGGAGTTGAAGCTGTCGCTGCGGTCCGGGGCGAAGATCCGCAAGTCCCTGGAGAGCTACACCCCGACCTACCTCCGTTTCGTGTGGACGCTGGCGGCCACCGCCGTCGTCGTGTTCTACGCCCTGTGGGGCTTCGACATGAGCCAGGCGCACCCCGGCCAGGCCGCGGTCTGGTACCAGATCTCGATGGTGCCCTTCACCGTGGCGATCCTGCGGTACGCCGCGGACGTCGACCGGGGCGAGGGTGGTGCGCCGGACGAAATCGCGCTCAACGACCGCACCCTGCAGGCACTGGCCCTGCTGTGGGTCGCCACGATCGCCGTCGCGGTGTACCTGATCCCCGCTTTGACCTAGTTTTCCCTGGTCGGGATGCCGGTGGCCGGGTCTGATCGGACCGGATACGGCGGAATCCGTTTCGGGTGTAACGCCCCGGTGGGTTCCGCCGTTTTATTGTCAGACAAGATCACTTTTTGGTAACGTCCCTCGGGTGATGTTTGCCTCCGCCTAACCAGGCCCGCACCACCGGGCCAGCCACCGAGGCGGGGGATGCAAGTGAGACTGTGGTGACGCACGTTTCAAGAGACGCATGTAAAGGATGACATGAAGACTGCTTCCGGAAAGCACCGGTCCGCGACCGGTTCGATGGGCCGAAAGGTCCTCGCCCTGATCGTCGCGATCGGTACCGCCCTGGGTGTCGCCACGGTGGCTGCGCCGAGCGCCGCTGCAGACGATCGGGGCATCCTGGGCCCGAACTGTACCTGGAGTAACGACAAGTACTACGTGCAGAACTGCTGGTTCAACTCCCCGTCCATGGGGCAGAAGATCCAGGTGCAGATCAAGCGCTCCAACAGCGACGCCGCCATCTACCTGCTGGACGGCCTGCGTGCCCGCCAGGACTGGAACGGCTGGACCAAGCAGGGCTTCGCCCACCGGATGTTCGTCAACGACGACGTCAACTTGATCATGCCGGTCGGTGGCCCCTCCCAGTTCTACGCTGACTGGATCGGCCCCTACGGTGGCACCAAGGGTCCGTTCAAGCCCCGCTGGGAGACCTTCCTGACTCAGGAGCTGCCGTACCAGCTGCAGCGTGACTACGGCATCAGCCCGAACCGCAACGCCCTGGTTGGCCTGTCGATGGGTGGTACCGCCGCCATCAACCTGGCTTCGCGTCACCGCAACCAGTTCAAGCAGGCGACCACGCTGTCCGGTTACCTGAACACCACCTACCCGGGTATGTACATGGCCCTGCAGTACGCCATGAACGAGGGTTCCCCGGGCGCGAACGTCTGGGACATGTGGGGCCACCCGCTGCACCCGACCCGTTTCCAGAACGACCCGCTGCTCAACGCACCGAAGCTCACCGGCATGCCGGTGTACATCTCCGCCGCCGGCGGTATCCCCGGCCCGCGCGACGACTTCATGGCCAACCCGGCCGGTGGTGTCGCCGGTGTCGCCCTGGAGTGGGTCTCCCGCGGCTCCACCGCCACTTTCGAGCTGGCCGCCCGTGCCGCCGGTGCCCGCGTCGACGTGAGCTACCCGGCCGTCGGTGTCCACAACTGGACCCTGTGGAACCCAGAGCTGCAGAAGGCACGTCCGAAGATCCTGGACGCCCTGAACGTCTGATACCGCGCCGGCAAGGTGACCTGCTAGTCGCCGACAGCGCAGGTCGACCGCGTGGGATGACCGGGCGTGACGCCCGATCCACCCGAGGGGGTGGGACCCGAGAAGGGTCCCACCCCCTCGGGTTTTCTGTCTTTCGGCCCCCGCATCATTCGGGTTCCCGCCCTCGTCACCTCAGTCCCGCTCCCGGGTGGTTCTGACCCCTCCTCACCGCCCGGGAGCGGGAGTGAGAGCAACTCGGGCGAAACCCCGTCAGGTTTGAGGTGCGTGAGGGTGGTTCTCGCGGCGCAAACCACCCTGGAACACCTCAAACCTGACACGGAAGATGGCCCGCTGAAGCAGATGGGAGTGCCTCCCCGGGTGAAACCTCTCCCACCGGCGGTGAGGGAGGCCTACACTTGGCCGACATGAATGCAGAATCATCGGCTGCACCGACAGGATCGTCCGGACCGGGAGAGCGGCAGCCCACGTCACCGGAGCGTCCTCGGCTGCGACGACGCCCCGTCGACCGGGGTGAGCGCCCCTACCTGCGGGGACGATTGCACGAGAACTCCGCCTGGTATTTCGGGGGAACCGGGACCGCGCTGACCATCACGTCCTTCGTCCTGCACGGTTCGGCGGCGCTGTCGTGGATCACTGCGCTGTACGCCCTGTGTCTCATCGGCCTGTTCACCGTCTCCGCGCTGTACCACCGGGCACCCTGGCGCAGCGTGAACACGGTGCAGGCCTGGCGGCGCGCCGACCACTCGATGATCGCCGTGTTCATTGCCGGCACATACGGGCCGGTTTCGGTCTTCGCCTTCGACAGCTGGTCGGAGGGACTGTGGATCCTGCCGGCATGTTGGGCATTGGCGATCGCCGCCGTGGCATTGAACGTGTTCTGGATCGGTCACCCGCGGTGGGTGGACGTGGTGGTCTACCTGGCTCTCGGCTGGTTGGCGCTGCTGAAGATCGGAGGCTTCGTTGAGGTTATCCCGACGATCCCGGGGCTGTTGATCGTGCTCGGTGGCATCGTGTACACACTGGGTGCGGTGGTCTACGGGCTGAAACTGCCGAACCCCTCGGACCGCTGGTTCGGATTCCACGAGGTCTTCCACGCCGCCACGATCGTCGCCGGTGGACTGCACCACATCGCGATCTGGTTGCTCATCCTCGGCTGATCCGCCGCGGATCGGTCGCCGCGACGTCACCTGCTAAGTTAAGTCTCAAGTAAAACTTGATAGTTGTGGCGTGTTGCCACGGTAACCGCGATGTTCGTTGCCATAATGACCGTGCACAACACAACTACAACGTCATGAACCACTCAACTGGCCGGACAACGGACGTCGGTCGGGGAGACAGCGGGAGGGGAACCCGCTGCCTGGCCCCGGCGAGACCGGTGCCACGGCATGCCGCACGGTCATGGCCTGTTGAGCACCGACCAACGAAGGAAGAACGTCACCACCATGCGAATCGCCGCTAACACCCCGAACGGGAAGTCCCCTGTCAGCCGCACAACGCGGCGACTCAGCGCCGCCGTGCTCGCGGTGCCGCTCTCCCTCGCGCTTGCTCTGCCGCTGTCGGCCCCGGCCGCAGCCCAGGGTCCCGGTTCCGGCACCAGCTACCTGGAGCCCGACGAGGTCCCGGAGCGTACCCCCCAGAACATCACCGAGCAGGACCTGCCCGGTCTGCCCGACGGTGTCGACGTCGACCGTGTCGAGTGGATCGGTGACCGGTGGGCCAACGTCTACATCAACACCCCGTCCATGCCGGAGGAGCCGGTCCTCGTCCAGATCCTGCTGGCCCGCGACTGGTACAACCAGCCCGACCGGGACTTCCCGGCCGTCTGGGCGATGGACGGCCTGCGCGCCGAGGACCGCGAGTCCGGTTGGACGCTGATGACCAACATCCAGCAGTTCTACGCCGACAAGAACGTCAACGTCATCATGCCCGTCGGCGGCAACTCCTCCTTCTACACCGACTGGGAGGAGCAGCCCGAGCAGGGCAAGACCTACAAGTGGGAGACCTTCCTGACCCAGGAGCTCCCCGCCGTCCTGCGTCAGGGCTGGCGCACCAACGAACAGCGTGCGATCACCGGTATCTCCATGGGCGGCACCGCCGCGATGAACCTGGCGCACCGCCACCCGGACCTCTTCCAGTTCGTCGGCTCCTTCTCCGGCTACCTGGACACCACCTCGCCGGGTATCCCGCAGGCGATCAACTACGCCACCAACGAGGGCGCCGGCTACGACGCCCAGAAGATGTGGGGCTCCTACGGCGGTCCGCGCTGGCAGGAGAACGACCCGAAGCAGCACGTGGGCAAGCTGAAGGACATGACCGTCTACGTCTCCGCGGGCAACGGCAACGCCGGCCCCTACGACCGTGAGGGTGCGATCCCGGGCTACCCGGCCAACCCCGCGGCCTTCGGTCTCGAGGCGATGTCCCGGATGACCACCCAGACCTTCACCACCGCCGCGCAGCGCGAGGGTGTCGACGTCATCGCCAAGTACCGTCCGTCCGGTACCCACGACTGGCCGTACTGGCAGTACGAGATGACCCAGGCCTGGCCCTACATCGCGAAGACCTTCGGTCTGTCCAAGGAGGACCAGGGTGCGGACTGCAAGGCAGTCGGACGCATCGCCGAGGCGGAGAAGCGCCAGCGCAGCCACAACCTGGGCACCTGCACCACCAACGAGTACGACGCCGCCGGTGGCGGCAAGGTCCAGGACTTCCGCAACGGACGCATCTACTGGAAGAAGGGAGCCGACAAGGCCTACGCCACCTGGGGTCGCATCGGTGCCGCCTACTCCGGCATGGGCGGTCCGTCCGAGTGGCTGGGCTACCCGATCGCCGAGGAACAGAAGCTCACCGGTGGGGGCTTCCTGCAGCGCTTCGAGCACGGCATCATCTACTGGACCCCGCAGACCGGTGCCCAGCCGGTGAAGAACGACATCGTCGACGCCTGGGGCAAGCACAAGTGGGAGACCGGTGCCTTCGGCTACCCGGTCGGCCCGGCGAAGCAGGTTGCCGGCGGCGGAGCCACCCAGGAGTTCCAGAACGGTGTGGCCGTGCGGGACAAGGACGGCAAGGTCTACATGATCGAGGGCCAGATCGGCAAGAAGTACCTCGAGGCCGGCGGTCCGGAGAATGGCTACCTCGGCTTCCCGACCAGTGAAGAGAAAAAGGTCAAGGGTGGCGCGTTCACCGAGTTCGAGCACGGCAACATCTACTGGTCGGCCTCCACCGGTGCGAAGATCATCAAGCGTGGCGAGATCTTCAAGGCCTGGGGCGACGACAAGTACGAGCAGGGTAAGTTCGGTTGGCCGGTGGAGGACCAGTCCTCGATCGACGCCGGTGGTGAGGTCGTGAAGTTCCAGAACGGCGAGATCCGCCACGTCAACGGCAAGATCGAGAAGGGTCTGAACTAATGCACACGCACAAGACAGTGGCCGGGAAGATCAGCCTGGCGGCGGTGTCCGTCCTGTTCGCAGCCTCGGTCGCGGCCTGTGGCGGGGACTCCACGGTCGACAACGACTCCACCGAGGTGCCGAGCGTCACCGCAGCCCCGGAGTCGGACGCCACGTCGACGGGCACGCCGCCGGAGACCGACGGCAGCGCGGATTCTGGTTCTGCGCCCGGTGGCGAGAACGCCCCGCAGGACGGCTCGGTCGAGGAGGTCGAGGAGCCCGGCGGTGAGCCGGCCCCGCGGACCGACCAGGACGACGCCTTCCTCGCCCAGTTGAAGGACAACGGCATCGACGTCGAGGACCGGGGCATCGAGGACCAGGTCATCGCCTCGGGCCACGAGCAGTGCTTGGCGAATGAGGAGGGACGCCCCAGCTTCGTCGTCCCGATGGTCGCCGGCCAGCTGCAGGCCCTGGAGCTCACCGACGTGGATCCGGAGGAGGCCGGCCGCATCATCCGTGAGGCCGCCGAGGCCCACTACTGCGGCTAGGGCGTGCCGACGGGTCCGGCCGGGTGACCAGGCCGATTTAACCGGTGCACTGGCTCCGCCGGTCCACCCCGAAAGTTGACCCCGTCGGTTGACGACTGGGTCACATTTTCGTGGATCCTGCACTGAGGGAAACGAAATGTTGCTTACGATCATGCGGTGAATCTGACATCCCTTTCCGTGTCCACCGTTCTCCGTCGCGGCGCTGCCGCGACCGTCGCCGCACTGACCGCCCTGGGCCTGGCGTACTAGGCTGTCGCCGCGCCGGACGATGCCGCCGACACAGCCGCCGGCTCCGATTTGCCCGCATCCTCGCCCGGCTCGGCCGGTTCCGTCGGTGCCGGCAGCAACGCCAGTGACGCCAACCTTGCCGACCAGATCACCGGCTCGAGCATCAACCCCGAACAGGCCAGCGTCCCGGACGAGGCCCCGGGCGTCCCCGACGGCGTCGAGATAACCCAGGTCGACGACCTCGACGGTGAGAATTGCCACGTCAAGCGGCTGCACATCCAGTCCCAGGCCATGCCCGACGGCGAGTTCATGTGGGACGGCGACCTCGCCGGCGAGCAGCGCGGCGAGATGCTCGTCGAACTCATCCTCCCGCGCGACTGGTACACCGACCCGGACGCCACCTTCCCCTCCCTCTACGGGCTCAACGGCCTCTACGGCAGTGAGTACTCCAGCGCCTGGCTCCAGGAGAACCGCGGCGACGGGGCCGAGTTCTTCAAGGACAAGAACATCATGGCCGTCCTGCCGGTCGGTGGGCAGGCGTCCTTCTACAGTGACTGGCAGAACGAGGACCGGGGCGACAACCTGAAGTGGGAGACCTTCCTCACCGAGGAACTGCCCCGCCCGCTCGCCCGCGACCGGCGCACGAACAACCACCGCGGGGCGATGGGTGTGTCCATGGGTGCCACGGCTTCGGTCCTGCTCGCTCAACGTCACCCGCACCTGTTCCAGTTCGCCGGGTCGATGTCCGGCTTCCTCGACACATCCTCACCAGGCATGCCCGAGGCGTTGGACTACATGCTCGACCCGTACTCCCGCGATGCGCAGAACATGTGGGGGCCGTACTACTCCAGCGGCTGGTTCAACAACGACCCGAAGCTGATGCTCGGCAACCTGCGCAACTCCACCGTCTTCGTCTCCTCGGGCACCGGTAACCCGTACCCGGGGGAGGGCTACGGCGACCCGGCGACCGACCAGATCAACCAGGTGGTCGAGGGGATGTCGCGGTTGAGCTCGCGGACCTTCACCGCCCAGGCGGCAATCGCCGGGGTGAAGATGCACACGAACATGCGACCGCAGGGGTCGCACAACTGGATGTCCTGGAAGAAGGACATGGAGGCCGCCTGGCCGGTGACCGTCGAGGCGCTGAACGTCGACCAGTAGGATCGCGCAGGGTCCCACTGGAGCGGGACGGGCGGAACGTGTGTGCAGTTAGAAGTACCTCTTCGGGAAGTTGATGTATACACTGTCTCCACTGACCGTTTTTCGAAGGAGACGCCCATAATGTCCTCATCCTCCCGACGGCCCCGATCTGGCCAGAGGATCATCGCCACCGCCGTCACTGCGGCCCTCGCCTTCACCTCGTTCGCCGTTGTCCCGAGCGCCATCGCGCAGGACGACGAGTCTGACGCCGCCGCCGCGCAGGACGCCGCGGCACAGGACGCCCCGGATATCGCGGACGTCCCGGATGACACCCGTGGTGTCACCGCCCCGGAGAACTCGCCCCTGGCGTTCATGGACCCGGGTCCCTCACCGCAGCGCGACACCATGCGCGTCACCGAACAGGATCTCCCGAACCTCCCGGACGGTGTGTCCGTGGAGAAGGTCGAGTGGATCAACGACCGTTGGGCCAAGCTCCACATCAACTCTGCGGCCATGCCGGAGGAGCCCGTCCAGGTCCAGGTCCACCTGGCCCGCGACTGGTACAGCCACCCGGAGAGGACCTTCCCCTCGGTCTGGCAGCTTGGCCCGCTGTACAGCGACGAGAATGAGTCCGCCTGGTCGTATGCCACCGATGCCGTCCGCTACTACGCGGACAAGAACGTCAACCTGGTGCTGCCGGTCGGCGGCGGCGGGTCCTTCTACACCGACTGGCAACAGTCGGACGGCGGCAAGAACTTCCAGTGGGAGACCTTCCTGACCAAGGAACTCCCGCCCATCCTGGAACAGGGCTGGCGCACCAATGAGCGCCGTGCGGTCAATGGCCTGTCCATGGGTGCCACCGGTGCGACCATCCTGGCAGGACGCAACGCCGAGATGTTCGACTTCGTCGCCTCCTTCTCCGGCTACCTCGACACCACCTCGCCGGGCATGCCCTACGCTTTCGGCCAGATCGCCGGCCAGGCCGGCTTCGACGCCACGAAGATGTGGGGCCCCTACTACTCGGCGGACTGGTTCGCCCACGACCCGAAGCTGCTGGTGCGCAACTTCAAGCGGGAAGGGACCAGGGTCTACGTCGCCGCCGGAAACGGCTTGGCCGGCAACTGGGACACGGACAACAACATCCCCGGCAGCCCGGACAACGTCCAGGGCGGTGGTATGGAGGCTGCGTCCCGCGTGACCAGCCAGACCTTCGTCAACGCCGCGAAGCTCGCCGGGGTCGACGTGATCAGCAAGTTCCGCCCCAACGGCACGCACACCTGGCCGTACTGGGAGTACGAGATGGAGCACAGCTGGTCGTACATGGCCGAGTCCCTGGGCCTGTCCGAGGACGACAGTTCGGTGGAGTGCGAGGCCGAGGGCAAGTTCGCCGAGGCCGTGGAGCGCTACCGCACCAACCACAACAACTGGGACCTGGGCGACTGCATCAGCCAGGTCTACGAGATCACCGATGAGGACGGCAACGTCACCGGCACCGCCCAGGACTTCCGCGCCGGTGTGCTCTACCTGCAGGGCGGCGAGCTCGACGACCCGGAGGCCGGCGAGGCCGAGGCTATCGCCACCTGGGGTCGCACCAGCGGGAAGTACCGTGAGGTGGGAGGCCCTAACTCCTGGCTCGGTTGGCCGAAGGAGCCGGACTCCCGGGGTCGTGACGGCGGCGCCTGGGCCCAGTTCGAGAACGGCTACATCTACTGGCACCGCGTCCAGGGTGATGCGGGTCCGGTGACCATGCGTCGGGACGTCTTCGAGCGTTGGGAACGTGAGGACTACGAGTACGGTCCCTGGGGCTACCCGGTATCTGACGAAAGGGACATCAGGATCGGCGGTGAGATCGGCCAGGTCCAGGACTTCGAGAACGGTATCGCGGTGCGGACCCCGGACGACGACGTCCGACTGCTGCACGGCGGGATCGCCGAGCGCTTCATGGGTCTGGGCACCGCCGACCGCAACCGCCTCGGCTTCCCGGCCGGTGACCACTCGGCGACCCATGTCCCGGGCTACTTCACCGACTTCGACAACGGCGTCATCTATTGGTCGCAGGCGAACGGCGCCGCGGTGATCTACCACGGCCCGATCTTCGACCGTTACCGCGAGCTGGGCTTCGAGGGCGGCCGTCTGGGCTTCCTTGTGGAGGACGAGGTTATCAACGCCGACGGCAGTCGCGTGGCTGTCTTCGAGAACGGGACGCTGCGTTCTGACCGTGAGGGCAATGTCACCGAGGAGGACACTGGCGTCGACCGGAAGTACGACTCGCTGACGGACGCGCAGAAGGAAGAGCTCGGCGAGGTGAATGACGAGGGTACGACTCGGGAGTCCCCGGACGGTACCCGCGGTCTATACCGCGACTACAAGGGCGGGGTCGTCTACTGGTCCGCCAAGCACGGCGGTGCAGTGATCTTCTCCACCGGGGTCCTGAACCTCTATGCCTCCACCGGCAACGAGAGCGGCCGCTACGGCTTCCTCGTCGAGGACGAGACCGTCAACGCCGACGGCAGCCGCGAGGCCGTCTTCGAGCGAGGCACGATCACCATGGATAGCGACGGCAACGTCACCGGCTCCCTGGAGGATTAGGCCGCGCCGGGGGTGGCCCCGGGGGATCCACCGGCTGGCTCACCGGCACCGTGCCGCCAGCTCACCGGTGTCTCCCAGTGACCTGCCAGCCGGAGGGGGTACGCTGACACGCCATGAGAAAGTTCCTCACCATCGCTGCGGCGCTCGTGCTCGCCGTCGTCCTCGTGCTCGGTGTCGGCACCTGGCTCAACCGTGACACCACCGGCCCGGTCGGCCCCGGTCCGGGTACGGAGACGGATACCGCAGCCCCCGATCAGCCGGACTCCTGCCCGGACAACGTGCTGTTCTCCGCGCCGGGCACCTGGGAGTCCACCGCGGACGATGACCCGATCCACCCGAACTCGCGTCCGCACTCCATGCTGCTCAACGTCACGCAGCCGCTGCAGGAGGAGTTCGGTGACGGTGTCGAGGGCGGCCCGCTGAAGAGTTGGACGCTGCCCTACCCGGCGCAGTTCCGCAACGTCGGCGCCCTGCAGGAGATGTCCTACGACGACTCCCGCAAGGAGGGTTACCGCCGCCTCGAGGCCGAGATGGTCGCCGTCAACGAGATGTGCCCGGCCACCGGCCTGATCCTCGTCGGATTCAGCCAGGGCGCCGTCCTGACCGGTGACCTGGCGACCGCCATCGGCAACGGCGACTCCGCCGTGCCCGCCGACGCCGTGAGGGGCGTCGCACTGATCGCCGACGGTCGCCGTGAAGACGGCAAGGGGGAGTTGGTCGGCAGCCCCGACGTCACCGGCATCGGCGCGGAGATCGCGCTGAGCTCGGTGGAGGCACTGGTCCAGCCGATCGTCCCGGGCGCCTCGATGCGAGGTCCCCGCCCGCAGGACTTCGGGGAACTGCAGGACCGCACCAAACAGTTCTGCGCCCCCGCCGACCTGGTGTGCAGTGCCCCCCGCGATGTCGGCAACGCCCTGCAGCGGGCCCGTGACCTCATCGACGCGAACAAGGTCCATGCCCAGTACTCCAGCAACGGCACCGTCGTCGACGGCGGGACCGTCCCGGAGTGGGTCGTGAACTGGGTACGCGACATCGTCAACGCCTGACGAGTAAACCGCGCCAGTTACCGCGCGAGTTCCCACGACCGGAGTCGGAAACCGATAGGGTTCTACATAGAAAAGATTCCGACGAAAGGGAACCCCTGATGGACCTCAGCGCTGCGATGGGTCAGTTCTACGACGACAAGGGCGAGATCGCGATCCCGGACCAGCTGTCGTTGTCCGCCATGTGCGAGATGCTCTACACGATGGCGCAGATGGAAGGTTCGGTGGACACCCCGCTGATCACCTTCCACGACTACAGCGGAAGCGCCGCCGGTGAGGAAGTCACCTGGACCCGTGCGGAGGTCAACACCCGCATCAAGGCCGTGTGCGTCCGCCTGCAGCAGGTCACCGAGCGCGGTGACCGCGTGGTCATCCTGGCCAACAACAGTCCGGAGTACCTCTTCGGTTTCATGGGCGCGCTGTACGCCGGCACCGTGCCCGTCCCGCTGTACGACCCGACCGAGCCGGGCCACGCCGACCACCTCACCGCGGTGCTCGAGTCCTCCACCCCCACGGTGGTGCTGACGAACAAGACCTCCGCCACCCAGGTGCGTGCCCACTTCGCCTCCACCCCGGCGAAGGAGCGTCCGCGCATCCTCACCATCGACGCCCTCCCTGACTCCCTCGCCGCGGAGTGGGAGAACCCGATGATGAAGATGATGGAGAACCCGGAGCTCGCCCCGAACTCCGGCGACCCGGCGTTCCTGCAGTACACCTCCGGCTCCACCCGTACCCCCGCCGGCGTGATCCTGAGCCACCGTGCCATCGTCACCAATGTGCTGCAGGTCTTCCAGGCCGGCCAGCTGAAGACCCCGCTGCGCCTGGTCAACTGGCTGCCCTTCCACCACGACATGGGCATCATCCTGTCCTCCTTCGTGCTGATCCTGGGCCTGCCGCAGGACATCATGGCCCCGCGCGACTTCATCCAGGATCCGGGCCGCTGGATCCGCCAGCTCTCCGAGACCGAGGGGAATGGTCCCGACGGCGAGACGGTCAACGTCTACACCGGTGTGCCGAACTTCGCCCTGGAGCTCTCCGCCCGCTACGCCAACCCGGCCGAGCGCGCCGACCTCGCCGACGTCGACCTCAGCCACGTCGAGGGCATCATCAACGGTGCCGAGGCCGTCAGCCAGTCCTCGGTGGACAACTTCAGCGAGGTCTTCGGCCCCGCCGGTTTCCGCCGCTCGGCGATGCGCCCGTCCTACGGCCTGGCCGAGGCCACCGTGTTCGTCACCACCCCGCAGACCGAGGACCGTCCGAAGCTGCGCGTCTTCGACCGTGACCAGCTCAACGAGGGCAAGGCCGTCGAGGTCGCCGGTGAGTTGGCCGCCACCGGCAAGGCCGTGCCGATCATGAGCGTGGGCGAGCCCGGCCCGTCGCTGTTCATGGCCATCGTCGACCCGGCGTCCGGTAAGGAGGTCGCCGAGGGCACCGTCGGTGAGGTGTGGCTGCACGGCGGTAACATCGCCGCCGGCTACCTGAACCGGGAGGACGATACGACCGAGACCTTCCGCAACTCCCTGCCAGCGGCACACCGGCTCGGCGAGGGCTCGGCCGTCGCCGATGCCCCGGACGACGACAACTGGCTACGCACCGGTGACCTGGCGGTCGTCTTCGACGGCCAGCTCTACATCACCGGACGCATCAAGGACCTGGTCGTCGTCGCCGGACGCAACCACTACCCGCAGGACATCGAGGCCACCGCCGTCGCCGCGGCGAACCAGGAGACCAGCCACCTGCTGCCCGGCGTCGTCGCCGCCTTCGCGGTCAGCGCCGCCGATGCCGCCGCGTCCGGTGCCGACTCCGGCTCCGGTTCCGAAGGCCTGGTCATCATCGCCGAGCGCGACCCGGAGGCCGACGCCGCCGGCGATGAGGCCGCCATCGCCGCGATCCGCGCCGCCGTCACCTCGACCCACGGTGTCCAGCCCGATGACATCCGCATCGTCGCGATGGACGCCATCCCGCGGTCCTCGGCGAACAAGATCGCCCGCCGGGTTGCGGCGAAGCTCTACCTGAACGGCAGTTTCAACTGACCTGAGAGGGTGTCGTAACGTTCGCGACGGCTTCCCCAACTGGTCTAGACTGTCGTGTAGCACAACAGCGGCCACCGACGATGTCACTCGACGGTGGTCGCGATACATGTGACCCGTTATATGTTCGATACCCCGTATCGCACTGCAACTCTTGCCATCTGTCCGTCCCACGAGGAAGCCGTACCCCTAACGCCTATGTCGAACTCTGAGCATCAGCCTTCCACCGCCGCCGAGATGCGTGTCTGGCTGCGCGACTGGGTGCAGAGCACCACCGGCCTGGACGTCGCGGAGATCACCGACGACCGCTCCATGGAGGAGTTCGGCCTCTCCAGTCGCGATGTCGTCGTCCTGTCCGGCGAGCTGGAGCGGCTGACCGGGGTCTCCCTGGACGCCACGGTGGCCTACGAGTACAACACCATCGCCGCGCTGGCCGACTTCGTCGCCGCCGGTGGCGCCCGCGCTCGCGGTGGAGCCGCGGCAGGGGCCGGGCAGGACGCCGGACGCTCCGGCGGCGAGCTCGCCGCCGAGGACCGCCAGATCGCCATCGTCGGCATGGCCGGTTCCTACCCCGGTGCGGAGAACGTCGCCGAGATGTGGACGATGTTCGAGCAGGGCCGCAGCGGCGTCGGCGAGCTGCCGGAGGGACGCTGGACCGAGTACGCCGACGACCCCGAAATGTCCCGGCGCATGGCCGAGGCACAGCTGACCGGCGGTTACATCGAGGACATCGCCTCCTTCGACGCGGAGTTCTTCGGCCTGTCGCCGCTGGAGGCGGCGAACATGGATCCGCAGCAGCGCATCATGCTCACCCTGGCCTGGGAGGCACTTGAGGACGCCGGCATCCCGGCGAACACCCTGCGTGGCACCGACACCGGTGTCTTCGTCGGTTCGTCCAACAACGACTACGGCATGCTCATCGGCGCCGACCCGGCCGAGGCGCACCCCTACGCCCTGACCGGCAACTCCACCGCGGTGGTCGCCAACCGGATCTCCTACGCCTTCGACTTCCGTGGACCGTCGGTGGCCCTGGACACCGCCTGCTCCGCATCTCTGGTGGCGATCCACCAGGCCGTGCGCTCCCTGCGCGACGGTGACTCCACCGTCGCCCTCGCCGGTGGTGTGAACCTGCTGTCCAGCCCCTTTGCCACGGTCGCTTTCTCCGAACTCGGCGTGCTCAGCCCCACCGGCGGCATCCACGCCTTCTCCGAGGACGCCGACGGCATCGTCCGGTCCGACGGTGCCGGTGTGCTCGTCCTCAAGCGTTTGTCGGACGCCGTGGCCGCCGGTGACAACGTCCTCGGCGTCATCGCCGGTTCCGCGGTGAACCAGGACGGACGTTCCAACGGACTGACCGCCCCGAACCCGGAGGCACAGGCCGCCGTCCTGCGTGCGGCCTACCGTGACGCGCGCATCGAGCCCTCCGAGGTGGACTATGTCGAGGCCCACGGCACCGGCACCATCCTCGGTGATCCGATCGAGGCAGGTGCACTCGGCCAGGTGCTCGGCGAGGGCCGCGACATCGCCACCCCGCTGCTGCTCGGCTCGGCGAAGACCAACTTCGGCCACACCGAGGCCGCCGCCGGTGTCGCCGGGGTGATCAAGGTCGTCTCGGCGATGCGCGAGGGTGTGCTGCCGCCGACGGTGAACTTCGCCGGCCCGAACCCCTACATCGACTTCGACCGCGACCACCTGGAGGTCGTGGAGGATCCGCGCGAGTGGCCGGAGTACTCCGGTGCGCCCGTCGCCGGTGTGTCCGGTTTCGGCTTCGGTGGAACGAATGCGCACGTGGTCGTGGTGGGGCCGGAGGGGGCAGCGCCGGTTGCCGGTGCTGGTGACGTTGCTGGTGGAACTGCTGCCGCCGCCCAGCCGGTCTTCGACTGGGCCGGTGTGCAGGACAACCCCGAGGCTGACGCTGATTCCGACGATGCCGCCGCCGCCGCCGGTATCCCGCTGCCGCGACTGATCACGGTCTCTGGACTGCTGCCCTCGCGCCGCCGCACCGCAGCGTCCGACCTCGCCGGCTGGCTGGAGGACAAGTCCAGCGGTGCCCACCTCACCGCCCTGGCGACCACCACCGGTGGACGCAACCACGGCCGTTCCCGCGGCATCGTCCTGGCCCATGACGTCGAGGAGGCCACCGCCGGGCTGACCCGCCTGGCCAACGGCAAGAAGGGTGCCGGGGTGGCCGTGGCCGACAGCCCCGAGCGCGAGGGTGCGGTCTGGGTGTACTCCGGTTTCGGCTCCCAGCACCGCAAGATGGGCAAGGAGCTGTACCAGCTCTCCCCGCAGTTCGCCGCCCGGCTGCACGAGATCGACGAGGTCGTCGACCGTGAGTCCGGCTGGTCGGTCGTCGAGATGATCCTCGACGACGCCCAGAACTTCGGCACCGAGACCGCCCAGGTCGGCATCACCGCCATCCAGATCGCCCTGACCGACCTGATGACCGGGCTGGGGCTGCGCCCTGCCGCCGTCGTCGGCCAGTCCATGGGTGAGATCGCTGCCGGCTACGCCGTCGGTGGCCTGACCATGGAGGACGCCGTCACCATCGCCTGCCACCGTGCCCGGCTGATGGGCGAGGGCGAGACCCTGCTGCCCGAGGACAAGCAGGGCGCGATGGCCGTCATCGAGCTCGGTGTGGACGACCTGGTGGAGTTCCAGAAGGAGCACCCGGAGTTCGCCGCCGTCGAGCCCGCGGTCTACGCCGCGCCCGGCATGACCACCGTCGGTGGCCCGGCCCAGCCGGTCGCCGACCTGGTGGAGCACCTGGACGGCCAGGGCAAGTTCGCCCGTCTGCTGAAGGTCAAGGGTGCCGGACACGCCAGCATGCTCGACCCGATCCTCGGCGAGCTCGCCGCGGAGATCAGCGACATCGCACCGCAGGCCATCCACACCCCGCTGTACAGCACCGTTGACCGTGGGGTGACCTACAACCCCGGCGAGACAGTGCACGACGCGGAGTACTTCCTGCGCTGCACCCGCTACTCGGTGTGGTTCTCGGACGCCACCGGCCGCCTGTTCGACGAGGGCTTCCGCACCTTCGTGGAGTTCTCCCCGAACCCGGTCGCGCTGATGCCGATGATGAACACCGCCTTCGCCCACGAGGCCGGCGAGTCCAGCCTGATGTACCTGCTTAAGCGCAAGGAGCCCAGCGTCGACACGCTGCTGCGCACCGTCGGTGAGCTGTACGTGCGCGGCGGGGACGTCGACTTCCGGACGCTCTATGCCACCGATGCTGATCGTGCCGGCGGTGCCCGATCCGGTGCTGCCGGTGCCGCTGCGCACCGCGTCAGCCAGGACATTCCGGGCGTGCACTGGAACCTGCAGCGCTACTGGACCGCAGCCCGCCCCGGTGGTGGAGCTGGCCGTGGTATCCCGGGTCGACGGGTCTCGCTGCCGGACGGCCGCACCGCCTTCGCCGCCGCGGTCAGCGACGTGCCCAGCGTGGAGTCCGTCGCCGAGGCCGCCGTGCACGCGGTGTCCCCGGAGTCCTCGGTCACCGCCTTCCGGGGCCACGGCGCGCTGCCGACCGCTGGTGAGGTCACCACGCTGGTGGCACGCACCCTCGGCGGACTCACCGTGCAGGTCTATGTGGTTGATGAGTCGGACGGTTCGTCGGTGCTGGTCGGCGAGGCGTTCGCCGCGACCCTGCCGCTGGTTCAGGACGGATCGACGCCGGACGCCCTGGGTGGGGCGTCCGAGGCCGCCGGTGCAGTGGGTACCACCGCCGGCGCTGGTTCGCAGGATGCCGGAGCGTCCACAACGTCCCGCAACAGCCTGCCCACCGTCGACACCGACGCAGCGCGGTGGGACCCGAACTCCGGCGAGAGCGCGGCCGAGCGGCTGCGCGGCATCGTCTCGGAGTCGATGGGCTACGACATCGATGACCTGCCCGGTGAGCTGCCGCTGATCGACCTCGGGCTGGACTCCCTCATGGGCATGCGGATCAAGAACCGGGTCGAGCATGACTTCGACCTGCCGCCGTTGAACGTCCAGGCCCTGCGAGACGGCTCGGTCGACGAGGTCATCGCCCTGGTCGAGGAGATGATCGGGGAGCGCCACGGCGATGGCGGGACCGCGTCCGAGAGCGCGGCCGAGAAGGACGCAGCGGGTGCCGCCTCTGGTGCCGCCGACACGGCGGCCGCGGTGTCCGACAGTGCGGCGTCCGACACGGACACCAATGCCGCGGCCAATAACGCCTCCGGCGTGGGTGTCGCCCCGCGTGACGCCTCCGAGCGCATGGTCTTCGGCACCTGGGCGTCCTTCACCGGCGCCGCCCCGGGCGGCGTGACCAGCGAACTCCCCGAGATCGACAGCGAGACCGCCACGAAGATCGCCGAGCGTCTCAACGAGCGCTGCGGCACCGGCGAGACCGTCATCACCACCGAACAGGTGCTGGCCGCCGAGACCCTGGAACCGCTGGCCAACCTGGTCCGCGAGGTCTTCGAGACCACCGTGGAGGGCAATATCCGCGTACTGCGCGCCCGCCAGGAAGGCTCCGACAGCCCGGCCGTCTTCGTCTTCCACCCGGCCGGCGGATCCAGCGTGGTCTACGAACCGCTGACCCGACGCCTGCCCGCCGACGTGCCGGTCTACGGTGTCGAGCGGCTCGAGGGCAGCCTCGACGAGCGCGCCGACGCCTACGTCGCCGACATCACCGCCCTCGCCGACGGCCGTCCGGTCGTCCTCGGCGGCTGGAGCTTCGGCGGTGCCCTGGCCTTCGAGGTCGCCCACCGCCTGGAGCAGGCAGGGGAGGTCACCGTCGGCCATCTGGAACTGCTCGACCTGGTGCGTCCCACGACCCCGGCGCCGGACACGAAGGAGGAGATGCACGCCCGCTGGGACCGTTACTCCGCCTTCGCCAAGAAGACCTACGGCATCGACATGCCCGTCCCGCACGACATGCTCGAGGAGCAGGGTGAGGAGGCGATGATCGGCATGCTCACCATGTTCCTGCAGAACACCGACGCCTCCGAGCACGGCCTCGCCGCCGGGGTGCTGGAGCACCAGCGTGCCAGCTTCGTCGACACCCGCATCCTCAACACCCTCGACTTCGAGCGCTGGAGCGAGGTCACCGCACCGGTGACCCTCTACAAGTCCGAGGGCATGCACGAGGGCGCGATCGAGCTGGAGCCGTCCTTCGCCGACATTCCCGCCGACGGTGGTTGGGACGGCGTCGTGGACGTCGACCTGGTCCAGCTGGCCGGCGACCACCTGGCGGTGCCGGACGAGCCGTCCATCGGCATTGTCGGTGCCCACATCACCGAGCACATCAACCAACTGCGATAACGTGGAGCACATGACAGCAACACCGGAGAACCCCTGGTTCGGTGGTGCCGGCGCCGGCAACGCCGCTGGTGCCGACACTGATCCGGCCGCAGCCATCGCTGCCACCGAGGCCCGCCACGCGCCCGGCACCGGACGCTCCACCGCCGAGAAGCTCGACGACCTGCGCGGCCGACTCGAGAAGTCGCTGGACCCGGGTAGCCAGCGTGCTCGCGAGAAGCGCGATGCCGAAGGACGCACCACCCCGCGTCAGCGCATCGACGCCCTGCTGGACGAGGGCTCCTTCACCGAGATCGGTGCGCTCGGCCGCACCCCCGGTGTCGAGGACGCCCCCTACGGCGACGGCGTGGTCACCGGCTACGGCCGGATCGACGGTCGTCCGGTGGCGATCTACGCCCACGACAAGACCGTCTACGGCGGCTCGGTGGGTGAAACCTTCGGCAAGAAGGTCTGCGAGGTCATGGACTTCGCGACCCGTATCGGCTGTCCGGTCATCGGCATCAACGACTCCGGTGGTGCCCGCATCCAGGACGCGGTGATGTCCCTGGCGATGTACTCCGAGATCTCCCGGCGTCAGCTGCCGCTGTCCGGCCAGTCGCCGCAGATCTCCATCCTGCTCGGCAACTGTGCCGGTGGTGCCGTGTACGCCCCGGCCACCACCGACTTCCTCATCGCGGTGGAGGAGCAGACGACGATGTTCGTCACCGGTCCGCAGATCATCGAGTCGGTCACCGGCGAGAAGATCAGCATGCAGGATCTCGGCGGGGCCCGGGTGCAGGCCGCCAACGGCAACATCCACTACGTCGGCTCCGACGAGGACGATGCCCTGAGCTATGTCCGCGAACTGCTCGCCCACCTGCCGACCAGCGCCTTCGAGGCGACCCCGGTGTACCCCGCGCCGTCGGACGAGCCGACCGAGCGCGATGCCGAGCTCGCCGACCTCATTCCGGACGACCCCAACGCCGGCTACGACATGATGGACGTGCTGACCCGGATTTTCGATGACGAGGACTTCCTCGAGATCCAACCGGACTTCGGGCAGAACGTGATCACCGGTTACGCCCGCATCGACGGACGCCCGGTCGGCGTGGTCGCTAACCAGCCGATGTCCCTGGCCGGGTGCCTGGACGCCGAGGCCGCGGACAAGGCGTCCCGCTTCATCCGGACCTGCGACGCCTACGGTGTGCCGCTGGTCTACGTCGTCGACACCCCCGGTTACCTGCCCGGTGCCGAGCAGGAGAAGCTCGGGCTGATCCACCGGGGGGCGAAGCTGGGCTTCGCCATCGTGGAGGCCACCGTGCCGAAGATGACCGTGGTCGTGCGTAAGGCCTTCGGCGGTGGTTACGCGGTGATGGGGTCGAAGAACCTCGGTGCGGACGTGAACCTGGCGTGGCCGACGGCGCAGATCGCCGTGATGGGCGCCGAGGGAGCCGCAGTGATGATCCAGGGTCGTCAGTTGGCCGCGCTGCCGGAGGAGGAGCGCCCGGCGGCGAAGAAGATGTTCATGGACTTCTACAACGCCAACATGACCAGCCCGTACGTGGCCGCCGAGCGTGGCTACGTCGACGAGATCATCGACCCGTCGCAGACCCGCGTGCGGCTGCGCCAGGCGCTGCGGCTGCTCAAGGACAAGCAGGTCCCGGTCCAGCCGAAGAAGCACACCATCAACCCGATGTAGCGCCGCCCCGGCCGCCTCCGCCAGACCGGGTCGCCCTGCCGCCTACCGCTCCACGCGATCTATCACACCTTCGTCGATTTCCATATAGTGAGACCTGCAGTTCAGGGCGTTTTCCTCTCAGCCGGCGCAGCGACGGAGGTGTGATGGATTCACTGATGCCGGACTGAACGTCCTCGTCCTCGTCCACGCCCTTGGCCACACCCTCGCCCTCGTCCACGTCCACGGTGAATGAGTTAGGTGATGGCGCAGGCAAACAAAGGACCGCCCCGGCCAGAAACTCTGGCTGGGGCGGTCGGACACCGGGGGTGGAGGAACATGCATTCCGGTGTCCGGTGCACTTCCGAGTGACGGAGAAGTGACGCGGTCAGCCGATCGCGTGGTAAGGACCGGTGTCTTCCCAGGTCTTGATCTCGTTGGACGGGAACTCCATCTTGTCGGCCATGACCAGGTAGGTCTCCATGCGGCCGTCGAGCACGCGGGTCTCCTCGGACAGCAGGTCCGGCAGGCCCAGGCCGATCTTCTCAAGCTCAGCCATGATCTGGTCCGGCGCCCAGTCCGCGTCAATGGTGATGGGGATTTGGGTGTCCAGACCGTGCATCTCCAGGGTCATGGTGACCTTCTTGACGAAGATGTGGAAGTTGCCGGTCAGGGTGCTCTTGCCGCCCATGGTGTCCTGCATCAGGTCGGCACCCTGCGAGTTCGGGAACTGTACCTTCAGGTTGTCCAGGATCGTCTGATCCGAGTCGATCCGCACCGCCTTCTTCGGACCCTGCATGGTGTCGATGGTCACGAAGGACATCTTCATGTTCGGGGTCATCGCGGTGGCGTCCGACTGGATGGTGAAGGTGTTTCCGTTCGGGGTCATCATCCCGGGGACGGGCTCCGGGGGAGCGACGTTCAGGCCCGGGATCTCGATACCGAGGTCCTCGAGGGTGCGGTCGATGCCGTCCTGCAGGTCATTGCCGTCCTGCGGCAACGACGGCAGGTCGGGCAGCTCCGGGGTCGGGATGTTGGGCCGGCGCGGCGTGTTGTTTGACTCGCCGTCCTCGCCGTTGCCACCACCCTGGCCCGGGAACTCGGGCGGCTGGAACTCCGGAACCTCGAACTCCGGCAGGCCGGGCAGCTGGGCCCGGGCCTGTGGGGTCTGGACGCCGACACCGACGGCGAGTGCGGCGACAACCGCGATCACAGACTTCGCCGTACCGTTCTTGGCTGCCTTCTTCTCCCGCTTGGCCTGCTTCTTGGCTTTCTTGGCAGCCTTCTTCTCGGCCTTCTCGGCCTTGTACTCCGGCTTGGGCCGCGGGTCCCAGGCCAGGGCCAGCGCGCCGCCGACCAGGCCGAGGACCAGGCCGACGCCGAAGCCGCCGAAGTTGGACTGCCACAGCGCCAGGATGGCCAGGATGATCGCTGCCACGCCGGCGAGGATGCGTCCTTCGCCGCGGAACCAGGTCATCACACCACAGGTGATCAGCAGGATGCCGATGACCAGGGTGGACACGCCGCCCATGGAGGAGATCTGGATCTGGATGTTGTCGATGGACAGCGACAGGTAGGTCGGAACCATGATCACGATGCCGGCGAGCATCATGAGCAGGCCAGCAGCGAACGGGCGCTGCTTGCGCCACGTGCTGAACCGTCGGTTCTGCTTCTCCATCTTTTCTGCGCGGGTGGTCCCGGCGGCGTCGGCGGTATCGGAGGCGGCAGCCTTGTCGGTCTCCGTTGCCGTGGCGTCGTCCTGCGCCTTGATCACCTGGGTGTCGTCGTCGCCTGTGGTGCCGGGATCCCCGTTCACGCCCTGGGGCGTGGTGGAACCGTCAGGCATCAGCACTCACTCTCGTCCGCGTTCACGACGGACACCTTGCTGCCGGCGGCAGTCAGGCTGTCGGCGGCGATGGAGGTGGCCTTGATCTCCTGGTCGAAGGCGTGGATGGCGTCAGCGGAGATGCCCCAGGAGCCGGGCTCGGCGCTGTCGTCGAGCTGGCTGGCGTCGACACCGATCTGCGGGTTGGTCAGGGTCATGCCACCGTTCAGGCCGGGAGCGCCGATGACCAGGTTGTCGGCGGTGAAGTTGTCGCCCGGCACCAGCATCTGGAACTTCTTGTCGCCCAGGCCCGGCAGGCTCAGCGGAGCAGCCATGCACAGGTCGGTGACGGTGGCGTCCTCGAACTTCAGCTTGGCCACGGCGGTGTCGTCACCCTCGAGGCTGTCGACGCCGCCGAAGATGGAGACGCCGGAGCCGTCGAGGCCGGCGACCTTCTGGTTGAAGATGACGTTGGACAGGGCCAGGTTCGCGGTCAGTCCGCCCTGTGCCATGGCAACGCCGACGCCGGCGGTGGCGAGGAGGCCAACGCCCATGACCGCGGCGAACCGCTTACCCTTGATGTGTCCCATGTGTGTTCCTCCTTCAGTGGAGCGCCTGAACGCGACCCCTTTTGTATTCAATGTGAAGCTGTCTGGGGGATACGCTATCGCCCTTTCAAGTGTTTCTGGAAAGAATAGGCATATTATTGTTCTACCCCTGCAGGGGCGGGGGTATCACTGCAGGTCAGCGAGTTGGTCTAGGATGCACGATTTCGCGCGCCACGTACACTCACCGCGCACAGGCCCAGTGCAGCGAGCTGTAGTGCGACCAGTCCGGCGATCAGCGCGCCCCAGCCGAGGTCGAAGACGTAACCGGCCAACCAGCCGACCACCGACGACCCCAGGTAGTAGCTCATCACGTAGGTGGAGGACGCTTCCGCCCGGTCGCGGTCGGCGAGTTGGCCGACCAGGGTGGAGGCGGTGGAGTGCACGGCGAAGAAGCTGGCGGTGTAGATCAGCACACCCACCACGGTGACCGCCAGGTTCGGTACGAGGGCCAGCAGCAGTCCGGCGGTGGCCAGCAGGCAGCTCAGGACCAGTACGCGGGCCACCCCGTACTGTGCGACGAGCGAGCCGGCCCGGGCGGAGGACCAGGTGCCGGAGAGGTACAGCACGAACACCATGCCGGCGATCACCTCGGTCAGCCCGAATTGTTCGGTCAGCCGGAATCCGAGGTAGTTGTACAGTGACACGAACGCGCCCATCATCAGGAACGGCAGGATGAACAGGGCGACCAGGGAGGGATTGCGCCAGTGGTGGCGGAAGGCGGCGAGTTCGTGGGAGAGGGTGATCCGCTTCGGGGTGAAGTTGCGCTGTTTCGGTAGCGCCCAGGCGCACAGGACGGCGATGCCGAAGGCGACGAGGCCGCCGACCAGTACCGCCCCGCGCCATCCGGTGAAGCTCAGTGCGCCGGAGGGGATGAGGCGTCCGAGCAGGCCGCCGAGGGTGGTACCGGCGATGTAGAGGCCCATGACCCGGCCGAGGTGTTCGCCGCGGATCTCCTCGGAGAGGAAGCTCATCATCACGGCAGGGACGCCGGCGACGGCGATGCCCTGCAGGGCGCGGATCACGATCAACGTCTCGATGCCGGGGGCCAGGGCGAGGATCAGGCTGAGCGCGGTGGCGGCGAGTACGGAGACCTGCAGGACGCGACGGCGTCCGACCCGTTCGGACAGGATCGACACCGGGATCACGGCGAGGGCGAGCATGCCGGTGGTCGCGGACACGGTCAGTGCAGCGGTGGTGGGGGAGACGTCGAGGTCGTGGTGGATCGACGGCAGCAGTGCCTGGGTGAGGTACATCGCGTTGAAGGACGCCAGGCCGGCGGCGGCTGCGGCGATCATGATGCGCCGGTATCCGGGATCGCCGGGGCCCAGGCCGGTGGCGGGGGACGGCTTGTCCTGTGCTTCATCCGAGGCCTGGTTCTGGGTCTCACTCGTGCGCTCGCTCATGGACCCCATGCTGCACTACCGGAACAATCGTCCTAAATGCATTAGAATCGCTTTTGTGTCCCATTCTGTGCAATTCAGTGACCTGGACTGGTTCATCGACCTCGCCGAGACCGGCAACATGGTCGACACCTCCCTGGCCACCGGCATCAGCCAGTCCACGCTTTCTCGCCGCCTGGCGAAGCTGGAACAGGCGGTGGGGGTGTCGCTGTTCGACCGGCATGGCCGTCACCTCGTCCTGAACCGCCGCGGTGCCGCGCTCGCCGACGCGGCCGCGGACACCCGCGCGACCTGGCGTGCCGGGGTGGAGGAGGTGCAGCGCATGGCCGATCCGGAGCGGGGCACGGTCCGGCTGTCCTTCATGCATTCGTTGGGCACCTGGCTGGTGCCTGACTTGTTGCGCACCTACCGCGAGGATCACCCGTCCGTGCGTTTCGACCTGGTGCAGGGGGCGGCGATGCACCTGGTGGATCAGGTCATTTCCGGACGCGCCGATCTGGCGTTGGTGGGTCCGCGTCCGGGGCCGCAGATCGCCGCCGGGCAGGTCGACTGGATGGAGTTGGCCGAGCAGCGTCTCGGTCTGGCGGTTGCGTCCTCCCACCGGTGGGCAGGCCGGGAGAGTATCGATATCGCCGAGGCCGCCGATGAGCCGTTCGTGGCGATGCTGGAGGGCTACGGTACCCGCCTGCTGCTCAACGAGCTGACCGCGGCGGCGGGGTTCCGGCCGCGGTTGGTGTTCGAGTCGATGGAGCTGACCACGGTCGCCGGGTTGGTCACCGCGGGGCTGGGGGTGGCGCTACTGCCGTTGGACGATCCGAACCTGCGCCTGCCGGGCATGGCCGTGATCCCCTTGGCGACGACCCGGTCCCGCGAGCTGGGGGTGGTGTGGGCGTCCGGGGCGAAGTTGTCACCGCCGGTGGCGGCGTTCCTGGAGTTTATGACCGAGCACGCCGGGTGACGAGGCTGGCGATCAGCCGCCAGCCGATCATCACGATCCCGAGGAAGATCAAGGAGGTGATCACGAATCCCCAGGCCACGGACATGTTCACCAGGCTGCGTACCACGATGCCGATGAGCCAGGTGCCGCCGAGCAGCAGGACCCCGGTGCCCGGTGCCCGGCGCAGTTTGCCGGTGTAGAGCAGGGCCCAGCCCACGGCGAGGCCGAGGATGAATGGCCAGGAGGTCTGCAGCCAGCCGCCGATGCTGAAACCGTCGGTGCCGTTGTGCGACAGGCTGCCGACCAGGGTGAATGCCAGGACGGCCACGATATCGGCGACCAGAGCGACCGTGGAGCTCAGCCCGGCGGTCGCGGAGAACGGGCCGGCGGGTTCGCTGGGCTGGGTCCGGGGGGCTCCTGCCCGATTGCTGCTGGTGTCGTGGCTCATGCCTGCCATTCTAGGCGTCTGGCGGGGTGGGGGTGTCTGGCTTCCGCGGAGTGTCCCTGGCGGACGGCTCTGCGGGCTCGGACGGGGCGCCCGACTCACCACCTTCGCCCGCCTCACCAGCGTCAGCCGGTTCGCGGAGATTCTCGTGCGCGTCTGGCCCGGTGGCCGGTGGGACGGGCCGGGACTCGAGTTCGGAGGCCCGGGCGGCCAACCCGTCGGTGATGCCGCGGATGTTGAAGGCCTTGCGGTGGTGGTAGGAGCTGGTGTGCTTCGAGGTGACGGACCAGGTGAGGTCGGAACCGATGCCGCCTGCCTGCGCGGGCCCGGGAGCCTCGCCCGACTGGGCCTCCTGTTTCCCGTTGGCCGCCCCCGCTTTCTCTGCCTCCTCGGCCTCTTCGGCCCGGACGAAGGTCCACAGGAACACCAGCCAGCCGATGATCGTCAGCAGTGCGAAGCTGATCATGCGGAAGACGATCACTGCGGCGAATGCCTGTCCGGAAGTCAGTCCGCCGGTGCCGACGAGCATGGTGGTCAGCATGATGTCCACCGGTCCCAGACCACCCGGGGTGATCTGTGCCTGGCCAATCAGCTTGGCGGTGATGAAGGCCAGGATCACACCGGCGACCCGGGGGTCGGCACCGATGGCCAGCACGCACAGGAACAGGCAGAGTAGCTCGAATACCCAGTTCAGCAGGGACGTCCCCATGGCGTAGCCCAGCCATTTCGGCGACAGGTCCACGGCGCGCAGTTGCGAGACGAGGCTACGGATCCGCTCGTGGAAGCGCTCCTCGGGCTTCTTGCGCTTGCGGTTGAACCAGGCGGCGGCCTTCAGCAGCGCTGCCTCGACCTTGCCGGGGTGCCGGGCGATCCAGTTCGCCGCCAGGGTCAGCGCAACCAGCGCGACGATGGACAGCGTCAGGGAGAACACGTGCACATTGGCCTGGAGGAAGAACACCGCCCCCAGGCCGAGGATGGCCATGCTGGCCCCGGAGAACAGCCCGGAGATCACCAGATACCAACTGGCGACGACACCGGAGGCACCCCATTTCATCTGTTCGCGGAAGATCATCGCCGCGGAGATCGCCGGACCACCGGGGAAGCTCGATGACCAGGCGTTCGCCGACAGGCCCAGGGCGTTGGCGCTGGTGCGTTTGACGGGGACCCCGGCCGGACGCAGCAGCGCGACCATCACCTCGGCCTGGGCGACCATGGACAGTCCCATGGCCACGACTGCAGCGGCGATGTACCAGTTTTTGGCCTGGAGGATCTCGGCCCAGCCCTCTTCCAGGAAGTGGTAGTGGTCCCGGAAGAGGAAGAGGATGATGGCGAGGATCGCCAAGGTCAGCAGAGCTCGGACCCGGGGGTCCTTGAGCCAGTGCATGACGTTGCGGAACGTCGACTGGTTCTCGGCCTGGTTCTCACCGCTGCTCATGGTCGTGGGTCACCGCCTCTTCCGGTCGGGACGCTCCCGCTCGAGGCGTTTCATCAGTTCGTCGAAGGGCACCGGGGCCGAGCCGGTGTCGCGTCCGGCCCGGGCGCCGGAATGCGCGCCGTAGTCGTCGACGTCCGCGTCGGACGCCCCGTCGGCCCAGTCTGCACCGTCGGAACCATCGGTGCCGGACGCTCCGGTTGCGGCCGTTGCCGCTGGCAGCGGCCCACGGGAGCGCACAGCCGTGGCGGAGGCCGCACCGGCCGCACCGCCCGCGCCGTCCGACGATGCCGCCGTGCCGTCAGCGCGGACGCTCACGGGCTCACGCTCCGGGACCACTTCTGCGGGGTCGGGAGCCTCGGTCTCCGTGGAGCTGAAGCCCTCCAGCTTCTCGTTGTGGCCGATCTTCTGCGACAGCGTCGTGATCCACTTCGGTGCCCACCAGCAGTCCTCGCGCAGCAGGTACATCACCGCAGGCACGAGCAGCATGCGGATGATCGTCGCGTCGATGACCAGGGCGGCGATCATGCCGAAGGCGATGTATTTCATCATCACGATATCGGAGAAGGCGAAGGCTCCGGCGACGACGATCATGATCAGCGCCGCGGCGGTGATGATGCCGCCGGTGGTCGCCGTTCCGAACCGGATCGCTCTGGCTGTGGAGGCTCCGTGGGCACGGGCCTCCACCATTCTGGACACCAGGAATACCTCGTAGTCCGTCGACAAGCCGTAGATGATCGCCACGATCAGCACCAGCACCGGGCTCATCAACGGGCCGGGGGAGAAGTTGAACAGGTCGGCACCCACGCCGTCGACGAACAGCAGGGTCAGGATGCCCAGGGTAGCGCCGGTGCCCAGCAGGTTCATGATCACCGCCTTCGCCGGCAGGATCACCGAGCCGAAGATCAACGACAGCAGGATGAACGTCACCGCGATGATGTAGAGCAGCATCCAGGGCAACTGGTCGAACAGTGCTTCGATCGACTCGACCTCCATCGCCGGGGTACCGGCGACCAACACCTCGGCATCGGCGGAGATGTTGTTGCCGATGTCGCGCAGTTCGTTGACGATCCGCTCATTGTCGTCACGGTCGGCGATGCCGGCCGACAACACGGTCACGCCGTCCTTCGTGGGTTGGGCGACCTGGAAGTCCGAGGTCAGGCCCTCGACGGCATTGGCCTGCTGATACACCCGGCCGACGGCGGCGTTGTCTCCGTCGACGACGATCTTCACCGGATCGGTGCGGAAGGACGGGAAGGATTCGTCGAAGTCGGCCTGGGCGATGCGGGTGTCGTTGTCCGGCGGCAGGTAGGTCTCGTTGATGCCACCGAACTTCATCCCGGACATAGGGATGGTCAGCAGGATCAGGATGCCGACGATGCCGACGGTCATCAGCTTGGCGTGCTTCATCGCGAAGGTGGGGATCTTGCCCCACCAGGAGTGCACGGTGGCATCGCGGGTACGGCCACGCCGGAAGATGGTGAACTTGTCGATGTTGGGCCCCAGCATCGCGAAGATGCTCGGCAGCACCGCCACACTGATCAGGGCGGCCAGGCCGACCGCGGAGATCGCGCCGTAGGCCACGGACTTCAGGAAGGCCTGCGGGAACATCATCAGGCTGGACAGGGCAACCGCCACCATCAGGGCGGAGAAGACCACAGTCTTGCCCGCCGAGGCGGTGGTGTTGCGCACCGCTGTCCGGGTGTCGGCCCCCTCGGCGAGTTCTTCGCGGAAGCGGGAGACCATGAACAGGCCGTAGTCGATGGCCAGGCCCAGACCCAGCAGTGTCACCACGGACTGGGAGAAAGTGTTGACCTGCACGATCCCGGCGAGGAACGACAGGATGCCCATGGAGCCGAGGATGGAGAGCACACCGACGATCAGCGGCATGCAGGCGGCGACCACGCTGCCGAAGATCACCAGCAGCAGCAGGGCGACGACCGGCAGGCCGATCAGTTCGGCGCGGGAGATGTCGTCGGCCATGCCGGAGTCCAGGGCGCCGGCCACGGCGGTGGCGCCGCCGATCTCCACGGTCGCCCCGTCGGCGGAGATCTGGTGCAGGTCGTCCTCGATGACCCGGAAGTTCTGCAGCACCTCGTCCTCGGTGCCCTGGAGACTGATCGCGGCGAAGGCGGTCTGGGCGCCGGTCTCGGCGTCCTCGCTGAACATCTGCTCCTGGTTGGAGTCGAAGAAGCTGGTCACCCGTGCGACTTCGTCGGGGTTGGCCACCGCGATGGCGTTGATCTGGCTGGAGATGTTCTCCTGCAGCGACGCGTCACGCAGGTCAGCGCCATCAGCGCCCTCACCGGCGCCCTCGCTGGTGACCAGCACGATGACGTCGCCGCCGTCGTCGCGTCCGAACGTCTCCTGCTCGATCTGCGCGGCGCGGGTCGAGTCACTGTTCGGGTCGTCCCAGCCCTCCTGGCTCATCCGGTCGCCCAGCTGGGTGCCCAGCCCCAGGTAGAGCACCGCGATGAGCAGGATGATCACCGCCGGAATGATCCGACGGAATCGGAAGGCGACATCGCCCCACTTCGTGAACACGTCAGCTCCTTGTTGATCTGTGTGGTCTGTCGGATATCTAGCGGTAGAGGTCGGAGAGTGGACGGTACGGCTGCAGCCACGCACCTTCGTCCGGCAGGGAGTCCAGGCTCACGCGCGGCAGCGGCGAGCGGAAGACACCGTCGATGTCCTCCAGATCGACGAACTCCAGCAGGTCATTGTCCACCGCCCAGTGGGCATGCTCCCGGAAGCCCAGGACGGTGACCGGGATAGGCATGCCACCGTCGTCACCTGTCGCGAGGGTCTCGAGCTGTTCCCGGAAGTTCTGGCCGTCGGCGCTGGCGACGACCAGTCCCGCGAGCAGGCCGGCGTCGCGACGTTCCTGGATGTGGACCAGCATGTCGGGGTCGACATCGGAGTCCTCGGTCAGCTTCGGCTTCGCGAAGACCGCGAAACCGACGTTGCGCAGGGCGTCCACCCAGCCGCGGATCTGGTCGGCCGCGCCGGGTGCCACGTTGGTGAACACCGTGGCCTCGGCATCGGGGGTCCAGTCGGCGTCGCCACCGAGCTCATTGTCGGCGGCGAGATCGAGCAGCCACCGGCCGACCGCGTCGAAGCGGGGACGGTGGGCGGCGTCGGGCCGTCCGGTGAGGATGGAGCCCAGGCCCATGTCGATGTTCGGGGCATCCCAGACCAGCAGGTGGACGGGTTGCTTCGGGGTGGCACTGCTGCCTGAGCTCATCGACGTCTCCAGAGGTACTCGTGGATGGTGTGGTCCTTGTCCAGACCCTTGCCCTCGAACTTGGTGATGATCTGCCGGTCGGTGAGTACCGGTACGGTCTGCGCCCGCTCATCAGGGTCGTTCGGCCAGCCAATGTACTCCAGCTCGTCCTCGACGGTGACGAGCTCGTCGATCCATTCGGCATACTCGGCGTGGTCGGTGGCGACGTGCAGGATACCGCCGGGACGCAGTCGCGAGGCGATGAGGTGCAGCGTGCCGGTCTGGATGATCCGCCGCTTGTGGTGCCGGGCCTTCGGCCAGGGGTCGGGGAAGAAGATCCGTACCCCGGCGAGGCTGTTCGGGGCGAAGAGCCGCTGCAGGACCTCGACACCGTCGCCCTTGACCATGCGCACATTGTCGATGCCGCCGCGGACCACTGCGCCGAGCAGTTTCGCCAGCCCGGGGCGGTAGATCTCCACTGCGACCACGTTGGTGTCGGTCTCCAGCGGGGCCATGGCCGCGGTGGAGGTGCCGGTGCCGGAGCCGACTTCGACGATGGTGTCGTGGCCGCTGCGTCCGAACCATTCGTCCAGGTCGATGGGGTCGGTGAGGTCGTCGGTGAGCTCGATGCCCAGCCGCGGCCAGTTCTCGTCCCACAGGGACTCCTGGTTGTCGGTCAGGGTTCCGCGGCGGAAACTGAAGGAACCTAGTCGCGGATAGTCGCGCCCGTCGTTAAACTGGGTCTGCAGGGGGCGACCGCGGCCACCCGACTGCTGTGCAGGGGGATTTTCAGTGTCAGACATCCTTGTCATTGTGGCAGAACACAGCGGTACTCGGGAAGATGAGGGGACAGAGGGATCAGGAATATGGCTGTTGTTTCAGTGATCGGGCCGGACGCCCGGCTCGTGAGGACGGTTGTGGAGGGGTTGCGGGGGAGTCGCCACCGGGTCGTGACCGGGGCAGGTCCGGACCAGGCCGACGGGGTGATTGCCGTGGTCGGGGCCCCTGTCGGGGACTCTGCCAGTGGTGCCGGCGGTGCGGGAGGCGCCGGTGATGCCGCCGATGACGCCGCGGTGGTGCGTGCGGTGCGTGACACGATGGGCCTCTGCGTGCTCCACGTCAGTGAGGACGCCATGGCTGACGCGGTGGCGGAGGTGGCGGCGGAGCCCGGTGTCGTGGTGTGTCGTTGGACTGCGTCGGACGGTCCGGCCGCGCCGGCCGCGCTGGAGACATTGGGCCGGGTCGTTGAGTCACTCTGGGTCGATATGCGGCGCTGGACCGCCGATGCGCGCCGGGCGGATGCCGACCGGGCCGACCGGGTGCGCATCGCCGTGCGGTTGGCCGCGGAACGTCTGGCGTCGGAGCTGTTGGCTGAGCCGGTGGCGGACGCAGCCGGGCTGGACCGGCGGTTCCGGGCCAGGTTGACC
This sequence comes from Candidatus Corynebacterium faecigallinarum, assembly GCF_052264515.1. Lineage (NCBI taxonomy): Bacteria > Bacillati > Actinomycetota > Actinomycetes > Mycobacteriales > Corynebacteriaceae > Corynebacterium > Candidatus Corynebacterium faecigallinarum. Next base: position 38,765 of record NZ_JBQQOC010000010.1, on the reverse strand, counting down.
GTTTCGGTGCTGGAGCAGGGTGTGGAGATGCCCCACCTGGGGCCCGCGGTCGGCGAGACGGTCGGTGCCTCCGGTGACAGTGGTGCGTCCGGTCGGTTCGCCAAGGCCGACGGACTGACGGCTTTGGCCGGTGTTGCGGCACTCGGCGCCGGTGCAGTCGTCGGCGCGACGGTGACGCGCACGGTCGGTGCCCCGGTCATCGGGGTGATCGTCGGGGTGCCGGTCGCCGTGGCGACCTTCCTGGTGCGCTGGTGGACGCAACGCTCGGCCCGCCGGACGCAGGACGCCGCGACCCGGGCAGCGACGCTGCGACGGCACTGGGCGGCGACGGTGACCGACGTGGTCTCCCGGCTGGAGGTGCCAGCGGTCGCAGAGGGCCTCACTGATGTGTCGGCAACAGCTCGTCCGGATGGTCACCAGGCTGGCCGTCAGGTGGTGGCCCCGTGACTGAGTGGGAGAACCTGGGACTGCCGGGCATCGGTGGACTGGAACCGTCCGGCGCCGAAGCGTCCGGCGCGGTATCCGGCGACGGTGCCGGTCTGGACGCCGGCCTGTCGGACGGCCTGACCCTCGATCTCGGCGGAGTGAGCTATGACTTGCCCGCCGCGGTCACCCAGGCCGACTGCGGTGAGGACATGGAACTGCTCGAGGAGTCCGTCACCCTCACCGATGACACGGGAATGACGATCTGCTCCGACACTGACGGCGACGGGCTGGTCGACTACATGTCGGTGGTCACCTTTGACGGTGGGTGGTCGGCGTGGCGGCGGGAAGTGAGCATGACGGATACTACGGACACTGTGGACATAACTGACTCTGTGGAGGACGACGCGCCGGGGGAATCCCGTTCAGGTGTGTCGTCAGTCACAGTGCAAACGTCGGTTTTGGGAGCTGATGTGTCGGAAACATTGCAGGTAGAGGTCGGAATCGGAAACGACGGGGCGTCCGATGTTCCCCCCGCTACCCCCGGAAACGGAACTTCAAACTGGGACACTGTCGGCTGGAAATGTGTGGAGCGGGGACGGTGGGGTTAGTCTGGGGGGTACGCAACCTACATTTTGACCCACCCATCAGGAGACTTCATGACCATCCCCGGGCTCGTCGGCCAGCCACCCACCCAGAACCAGGAACTGCTCACGTGGATCGCTGAGGCCGTGGAGCTTTTTCAGCCGGAGAGCGTTGTCTTCGTGGACGGTTCCCGCGACGAGTGGGACCGACTGACCGGTGAGCTCGTCGAGGCTGGCACGATCATCAAGCTCAACGAGGAGAAGCGTCCGAACAGCTTCCTCGCCCGCTCCAACCCGGCGGATGTCGCCCGCGTGGAGTCCCGTACCTTCATCTGCTCCGAGGACCAGGAGGGCGCCGGCCCGACGAACAACTGGGCCCCGCCGGCGGCGATGAAGGAGGAGATGACCGAGCAGTACCGCGGTTCGATGAAGGGCCGCACCATGTACGTCGTGCCGTTCTGCATGGGTCCGATCTCCGACCCGCAGCCCAAGCTCGGCGTGCAGCTCACCGACTCCGCCTACGTGGTGCTCTCCATGGGTGTCATGACCCGCATGGGTGCCGAGGCCCTGGCGAAGATCGACGAGACCGGCGAGTTCGTCCGCTGCCTGCACTCCGTCGGTGCCCCGCTGGAGCCCGGCGGGGAGGACGTCGCCTGGCCGTGCAACGACACCAAGTACATCACCCAGTTCCCCGACACCAAGGAGATCTGGTCCTTCGGTTCCGGCTACGGCGGCAACGCCATCCTGGCCAAGAAGTGCTTCGCGCTGCGTATCGCCTCGGTCATGGCCAAGGAGGAGGGCTGGCTCGCCGAGCACATGCTGATCCTCAAGCTGACCAGCCCGGAGGGCAAGGCCTACCACATCCTCGGTGCCTTCCCGTCCGCCTGCGGCAAGACCAACCTGGCGATGATCACCCCGACCATTCCGGGCTGGAAGGCCGAGGTCGTCGGCGACGACATCGCCTGGCTGAAGTTCGGTGAGGACGGCCACCTCTACGCCGTGAACCCGGAGAACGGCTTCTTCGGTGTCGCCCCGGGCACCAGCTACGGCTCCAACCCGATCGCCATGGAGACCATGGAGGCCGGCAACACCCTGTTCACCAACGTCGCGCTCACTGACGACAACGATGTCTGGTGGGAGGGCATGGGGGATGCCCCCGAGCACCTCATCGACTGGAAGGGCAACGACTGGACCCCGGACTCCAGCGAGAAGGCCGCGCACCCGAACTCCCGCTACTGTGTGCCGATCGCCCAGTGCCCGGTCGCGGCCCCGGAGTTCGACGACTGGAAGGGTGTGAAGGTCGACGCGATCCTCTTCGGTGGACGCCGTGCCGACACCGTCCCGCTGGTCACCGAGACCTACGACTGGAACCACGCCACCATGGTCGGCTCCCTGCTGGCCTCCGGTCAGACCGCCGCCCAGGAGGGTGTCGTCGGTGCCCTGCGCCACGACCCGATGGCGATGCTGCCCTTCATCGGCTACAACGCCGGTGAGTACCTCAACCACTGGATCGAGATGGGCAAGAAGGGCGGCGACAAGATGCCGGCCGTCTTCCTGGTCAACTGGTTCCGCCGTGGTGAGGACGGCCGCTTCCTGTGGCCGGGCTTCGGCGAGAACAGCCGCGTGCTGAAGTGGATCGTCGAGCGTATCGAGGGTCAGGTCGGTGCCGAGGAGACCGTTGTCGGCCACACCGCCCGTTACGAGGATCTGGACCTCGACGGCGTCACCGAGCCGGAGGCTGACATCCGCGAGGCACTGTCCGCCCCGGCCGAGCAGTGGGCCAACGACATGGGCGACAATGACGAGTACCTGACCTTCCTCGGCCCGAAGGTGCCGCAGGAGATCCACGACCAGTTCGCCGCGCTGAAGGAGCGCGTCGAGGCTGCCGTGGCCGCGGAGAAGGCCGAGGCGTAGCACTCACGCCGAGCCCCCTGGAGGCTGCGCCCCAGGGATCGTCCCCGCCGTCCGGCGCACACCGTCACCCCTGACAGTGTGTGCCGGGTGGTGGGGACTTTTCCGTCACCGGGGTAACGTCGGGCGACAAGGTCACCGAATCACCACCGACGAAAGCGACACGAACGATGGCAACCAGTAAAACCACCGGCATCCTTCGAACCACCCTGGCCCTCTCCATGCTCGGCGCCGGGACGGCGAAGGTCACCAAGCAGGACGCCATGCTCGAATCCGCCGAGCATCTCGGATACTCCCCGGAGGCGTACCAGGCCATCGGCACCGCAGAGGTCGCCGGCGGTGTGGGGCTCCTGGCCGGTGCGAAGTCCCGGGCCATCGGAATCGCCGCGAACGTCGGTGTGATTGCCGCGCTGACCGGTGCCGTCATCGAGCACCTTCGTGCCGGCGACGGACCCAAGGTCTACGGCGCGGCCGCTGCACTCGACGCCCTGGCAGTCGTCACGCTGGTCAAACAGCTCGGCGACAAGGGCTAGGACGGTCAGCCCCGGCGGCTCACCGGTGAAGGTGGGCCGGGAGGTCGTGCCAGGTAACATCGCCAGCCGTGACTGAGCTTCTCGATCTTTCCCAACTCGGCGCACTGGTCGTGGCCAGTGTGGTGATCATCGCCGTCCCGGGCCCCTCGGTCCTCTTCGTCGTCGGCCGGGCACTGAGCCACGGTCGGGACATCGCACTGTTCACCGCGGTCGGCAACGCGGTCGGCTGCTACTGAGCCGGAGTCCTTGTCGCCGTGGGACCGGGCCCGTTGCTGGAACGGTGGGACCTGCTGTTCCAGCTGTTCAAGTGGGGTGGAGTCCTGTTCCTGATCTGGATCGGCGTCCAGGCCGTCCGACACGCCGGACCCGTCGGGGAGGGCGATGCCGACCAGGTCACCGGGGCGTCCTCACCACGGAACTCAACGGGACCTACCACGACGAGGCTGGCGTCCGCACCCTGCTCAGTGAACTGGTCGGCTACGAGGTGGATGCCACCGTCGGCCTGTTCCCGTCGTTCACCAGCGATTTCGGACGCAGTATCCGGTTCGGGAAGAACGTCTTCATCAACGCCGGCTGCCGGTTCCAGGACCAGGGCGGCCTCATGATTGGCGACGGTGCGCTCATCGGTCACAACACCGTCATCGCCACGCTGAACCATGCGATGGATCCGGCGCGCCGGGCGGGTCTGGAACCCGCACCGGTGGTCATCGCGGGGGATGCCCACTCTCGCGCACTCCATGGCCGACACCGGCTTCATCGCCGTAGGCCTGGGCGGCCTTGTCGTTATCGATAACCTGTAGTCATGGCTACTGTTCTCGTCTGCTGCGACAAGTTCAAGGGATCCGCGACCTCCGCCGAGGTCAATGCGGCCCTGGCGGGAGGGTTGTCCGCGGCCGGTCACCGCGTCCTGACCTCCCCGTTGGCCGACGGTGGGGACGGCACTCTCGAGGTCTTCGACCAGCTCGGCTACCGGCGGGTGACCGTCACTGTCCGGGGTTCCGACGGTCGGCCGGTCGAGACCGACTACTGCCTGCACCCGGGGGAGCGGACCGCGGTGATCGAGGTCGCCCGGATCTGTGGACTGGACATGGTGGCGGCTCATGGTGAGACCCCGGCGGTGGCGGATGCGGTGCAGGCCGGCTCCTGGGGTGTCGGCGATGCGCTCGTCGATGCGATGGGCCGGGGTCTCCGGCAGGTCATCCTCACCCTCGGCGGCAGCGCGACGACCGACGCCGGGATGGGGATGGCCGCCGCGCTCGGGGTGGTGTTCCGCGATGAGGCAGGACGCTCCGTTGGCGGGGTCGGCGACATGGCGCGCATCGCCTCCGCCGACGTCAGCGGCCTGGATCCCCGGGTCGCTGACCTGCGGGTCGTCCTGGCGTCCGACGTCCGTAACCCCCTGTGTGGCCGCGAGGGCGCGGCCGCGGTCTTCGGCCCGCAGAAGGGGCTGACCCCGGAGGTTGTTCCCGTCGTAGACGCGGCTGTCACCAGTTTCGCCGAGGTTGTCGGGGAAGCGACAGGTGAGCAGGACGCCGCGACACAGTCGGGGGCAGGAGCCGCCGGTGGCCTGGGCTTCATGGGGATTGCCCTGCTCGGCGCTGATCTGCGCACCGGGGTGGACCTGGTCCTGGAGAAGACCGGCTTCACCGAACTTCTGCAGGACGCCGACCTGGTGATCACCGGCGAAGGACGCCTGGACACCCAGACCCTCAGCGGGAAGGCCCCTGCCGGCGTCGCCGAACGGGCTCGTGCGGCCGGGGTGCCGGTCGCGGCGGTCTGCGGGCAGAGCCTGCTTGCAGAGGCCGACGGGGCGGACCTGTTCGAGAAGGTCTACAGTCTCACCGACATCGAGCCGGACGTGGCGTCTTGTATCCGGAACCCCCTACCGCTACTGGAACGTAACGGCACGGACATCGGGGAGGACCTCGGTAACGCTACGCTGGGGCTATGAGCGACAACACAACGTCCAACGATCTGCCCGTGACCCGGCACACGATCTTCCAGAACTCCCTGATGACCGCCCTGCTCGACGGCATCTACGACGGCGAGATGAGCGTCGGCGAGTTGCTCGGCAAGGGCAACTTCGGTCTCGGCACCTTCGACGCCCTCGACGGTGAGATGGTCATCGTCGGCGGGGTCTGTTACCAGCTGCGCCACGACGGCACCGCCACCCGTGCCAGGCTGAGTGCCCGCAGTCCGTATGCCGTGGCGACCAACTTCGTGCCGAGGATCCGCCGGCGGGCACCGGAGAACATCCGCCGGGCCGACCTGTCGAACTTCATCGACGAGATGACCCCCTCGGCGAACTACATGTACGCCGTGCGCATCACCGGGCGGTTCAGCAAGGTCACCACCCGCACCGTGGTGCGTCAGCAGAAGCCGTACCCGCGGATGACCGAGGCAGTGGGCGACGATGCCGAGCAGAACTTCACCGACGTCTCCGGGGTGATCGCGGGCTTCCGTACCCCGATCTTCGAGAAGGGGATCTCGGTGCCCGGCTGTCACGTCCACTTCATCGACGACGACCGGACGCAGGGCGGACACGTCCTGGACTTCACCCTGGCCGAGGGCAAGATCGAACTGTGCCCCGGCACGGACCTCGACCTGCGACTCCCGCTGACCTCGGCGTTCTCGGACGCGAACCTCGACCCGGAGGACCTCGACGAGGAACTCCACGTCACCGAGGTCAAGGGCGACTAAAGGGGCTTTACGGGGCTGCTGGTCACCAGCGGGAGGAACACCGTGTCGACGATCTCCGCGATGCTCTCCGGGGATAGGGGGCGCATCGTCGTCACGATCTCGACGCGCATGAGATCCAGGGGCAGGGAGATGAGTCGTGGTGTGAGCCGAGTTCGGTCGATCTCACCACGGTCAACCGCCCTGTCGAGGAGTTCGTGAAGCGGGCGCAGGATCTCGTCCGGCATCCCCGGTTGCACATCGGACGGGGTGGCACCGGTCTCGTCAAAGCGGGCCGCGAGGTGGATGCTGATGGCAGTGGTGATGTCGACGAGTGTTCTGTTGATGTCCGTCATGAAGGCGACCAGGTCGCCGCGCACGGAGCCGGTGTTGGGGGTTGCGGGGGACAGAGCGTGGAGGCCGAAGGCGATGGCGTCCTTCAGTAAGGCGTTTCGGTCGGGCCACCGTCGGTAGAGCACCGGTTTGCTCGTGCCCGCATCCGCCGCGACCTGTTGCATTGTGACCGCGGTGAAGCCGTCCCTCGTGAAGAGTGACCATGCCGCCTGGAGGATCGCGTCCTCGAGTTCCTTACCGCGTCTACGTGACGCCATATTACCTCCTAGGTACCCTTGCGTATCTTCGCATCACGTGTACCGTCCTGCAATTTAAGACACTTCAGAGTATCTAATAGGGTCTGGGGCTTGCGCCGATAGAACGGCGCGAGCGGCACCGGCAACAGGGAAGGAAACACCATGACCGACACCACCGGACACGACACCACAGAGGTTGGCGCTGGTGAGCGCAACGTCACCGTCGAGATGCAGACGATGTTCGGCGCCGCGGACGACGCCCGCATCGACTCCTGGGAACTGGAGGCGGCCCGTCGAGGCATGACGAACCTTCGGCAGCTCCTCTACGGTCAGGCAATGCAGGACCTGCTGGCCGAGCAGATGGCGGAAGCGGACCGGCGGGGCCATGAGTATGCCGACGCCTCCGACGGAGAGTTCACCGAGTGTCACGTCCAGGTGTAGGCCACCGGGGTTCACATCCCGGAACTCGTCAGTGGAACTATGGCCATGGTCGGCGGCGCAGGTGCCGACGACGAGGAGCGTCGCCGAATGGTCTTCGAGACCGGATTCCCCACCCATCCCGAGCACTACATGGTGCTGCCCGGCGCCGGTGTCGTGGAGACGATGGGTGGCCTGCCCACGTTGACGAGGATCGAGCCGATCGAGACCCCTCCGGCTTTCGTCGCCGAGCACATCGATGACTCCTTCGACATCAGCCGTGCAGGTCAGGGTCCGCTGGATGACGGGACCCCGTTCACCTACGTGCTCCAGCAGTTCAAGGACACGGAGGACGGTGTGGAGGTCGATCTCCGCGTCTGGTACCCGGCCGCCTGCCCACCCATCTATGTCGAGGAGCACGCGCAGCATTTCGCCGTGGAGACCCGTAACCTGCTCCGGCTGGTGGCGGAGGGGAAGGCCTGAGGTTGCCTACTCCGTCGGACGCGCCGGCGCGGAGGTCACGTCGGTGGATCCGGTGCGCAGGTAGTCGATGACCGCGGCGTCCAGCACCTCATTGCCCATGCCGAACTGGCCGTGGCCGGGGCCGTCGATGGAGATCACGTGGCTACCCATCGCCTCGGCCATCGGCCGGTGCGTGCGGTAGACGGTCTGTGGGTCGCCGGTACCCTGGATCTGCAGCGGGGTGGTTTCCAGCTGGTCGCCGGAGATGTCGGTCCACGGGGCGTCCGGTTCCCGGCCACTGCAGCTCATGCCGGAGGCAGCCATGTCGCCGGGGGTGGAGAACATGTCGCCGGTGACCATGCTGCTCCAGATCGCGCCCGGGATACGACTGTAGTCGGGCGCGACCTGGTTCTCACCGCAGATCACCAGCGACTGCATCGCGACATAGGTGAACATCGTGGACTCGGCATCCGACATGTCCTGGCTCATGTCTTCGCCGGTGCCTGCGGCTTCGGCGCCGGGGGCTGATCCGGTGCCGTTGATGACGCCGGCCAGGTCACCCCAGTAGTTCGGCTGCGGCAGCAGTGTGCGGGTCAGGTTCAGGGTCTCCGAGGTCGACTGGTTGGAGCCGGGCTTGGCTATCATCCGGAAGACGTTCTCGATCTGCGCCTGCGGGTGGCCGATCGCGGTGAGCACGTCCGCAGCAGGCTGGCCGCCCCACTGCAGGCCCGCGGGCAGGTCACCGATCTCCGCCGGCGGCGGCACTGCGGTCGGGTTGGTGCCTGACTCGGCGACGATCTTCGCCGACCAGGACTGGTACACCTCCAGCGGGGTCTCACCCAGGCCGTACTCGTCGTCCCGCTCGGCGGTCCAGGTCAGGAAGTCGTGCAGCGCGCCGGTGTAACCACCGGTCTGGTCATCCAGCAGACCTGCCCAGGCACGGTCGGTGTCGTAGCCGGAGTCGAGCACCAGCTTGTCGGTGCTTTCCGGGAACAGGGAGGCGTAGGTGGATCCCAGCTGGGTGCCGTAGCTCAGCCCCAGGATGGAGATCTGCTCTTCGCCCAGCGCAGCGCGGACATCCTCCCAGTCGTTGGCGGTCTCCCAGGTGTTGAGGGAGTCGGTGTAGCCGGGCGTTCCGACCTCGCAGGCGTCCTGGAGGAATGCGCCGTACTGGGTCTGCATCCGCACCGGGTCCCAGCCGGCAGGCTCGTGCTCGCAGTCCACCGGGGTGGATCCGGGCAGGCCACGGGGCTGGACGGCGACCATGTCCCACTCGGAGGACAGCTCGTCCGGCCACTGCATGCCGTACTCGCCGTCGTAGCCGAAGAACTCGTAGGCGTCCCCGCCGGGGCCGCCGGGGTTGCCGAAGACGGTGCCGCGCGTCGCGTCCGGGTTGGACGCTGCGACGCGGACGAAGCCGACGGAGATCTGCTCGCCGTCCGGCTCGGCGTGGTACATCGGGACGTCGATGCGTCCGCACTCGGCACGGTCGACGGTGACCTGCGCGGGGCAGTCCTCCCAGGTGATGTCGGACGCTGCGGCGGGGCCGGCGGTGCCGGCGACGGCTGGGGCGACCAGCCCGGTGGACGCCACCGCGGCGGCGGCGATCAGGGCGGGCATGGACTTCATGGGCATGCGGCAACGCGAGGGCACAGAAACTCCAGAAAACGTCGAATGATGTTCGCCTTCCGAATCTACCTCATGGCCGATGCGATCACTCGACGGGACGCGACGGGGCCGAGGTCACGTCGGCCACGATAGGCGGGGAGGACCTCCGGCCCCTTGTCCGGCCTCTTGTGGGGAGTGGCTGCAGCGGGTAACGGGCCACTCGCATACAAAGAACAGACCGATCAGTCTATGGCGATCGTCGTCGCCACGTTCCTTCAGGAGGTCCCATGCTCATCACCGGACTCGCGCTCGGTGCAGTCCTCGGCTTCGTCATGCAGCGCGGCCGATTCTGCGTCACCGGCTTCCTGCGCGACATCTTCACCCTCAAGACCTGGCGCGGCTTCACCGCCCTACTCGTGGTCATCGCCGTCCACGCCGTCGGACTCGCTGCCCTGACCAGCACCGGCGTGATCAGCCCGGAGGTCAACGACTTCGCCCCGCTGGCCGTCATCGTCGGTGGCCTGCTCTTCGGCCTCGGCATCGTCCTGGCCGGCGGTTGCGCCTCCGGCACCTGGTACCGCTCGGGTGAGGGCCTGGTCGGCTCCTGGATCGCCCTGGCCATGTACGCGTTGTCGGCCGCGGCGATGAACTACGGCCCGCTGTCCGGCATGAACGACTGGCTGGGCGGGGTGACCGTCAGCGCGACCACCGTCCCGGAGGCCCTCGGGATCAGCCCCTGGTTCTTCGTCGTGGGCATCGTGGCACTCACCGTGGTGATGGTCCGCCACTTCGTCCTGCGCGACCGCGCGATCCCCACCCCGGCGACGCTGGCCCCGAAGAAGACCGGCCTGGCGCACCTGCTGACCGAGAAGCCGTGGCACTTCTACGTCACCGGTGCCATCGTCGGTGTGCTCGGCATCCTCGTCGGTTCCTACATCGCGGCGAAGGCCTCCGGCGAGTTCCGCGTGCGCGTCCCGGACGGACGCCAGGCCGTGCGCTCTATCGGCGGCGGCGTGCTGATGGGCGTCGGTGCCGTGTGGGCCGGCGGCTGCACCGTCGGCAACGGCATGGTGCAGACCTCCCTGTTCAGCTACCAGGGCTGGATCGCCCTGCTGGCCATCGCCCTGGGCGTCGGCCTGGCGGCGAAGATCTGGCTGAAGCCCGACCAGCCCTACAACCCGCAGGACGCACCGGACGCACCGGCCACGCCGGATGCCGACGTGGACGCTGCCACGGACACCGCCGCGGCGCCCCAGGCTCCGGCCACCACCGCAACCAATGCAGCGTCCGGCGTCCTGACGATGACCACCCCGGTGCTGAACACGGCAACCCTCGGCGCGTCCGGCGCGTCCGGTGCGGACAACGGCGGCCTGACCAGCCCCGGCGACGGGCGCTGGATGATGGACACCCTCGGCGCGGTGTGCCCGTTCCCGCTGATCGAGGCGAAGGACGCGATCAAGCGCATCGACATCGGCGACGAGCTCGTCATCGAGTTCGACTGCACCCAGGCCACCGATGCGCTGCCCCGCTGGGCGGCCACCGACGGCCACGAAGTCACCCAGTTCGAGGCCACCGGCGACGCGGGCTGGATCATCTCCGTCAAGCGCGGGACGTAGGCGGCGCAGTCCCCGTAGCAGCCCCTGTGGAAGCCTTTGCCGCACGGCACGGGCGCGTCCAGCCTGCTGACATGGGCACTCACTGTGTAGGTTGAGCACATGACTTCCCCGACGACGGCCGAGGACCCCGACGAGCAGACCGAGAAGCTGCCGCCGTCCTGGCGCTACATCCCGGGCCGCGCCATCCGGAGTTTCACCTCCAACGGGGTCATGGACTTCGCCGCGAGTCTCACCTACCGCGCACTGCTGTCGATCGTCCCTGCCGTCGTGGCGCTGGTGGCGATCGTCAGCATGCTGGGCGCCAGCGAGGAGGCGGTGACCAGCATGCTCGAGGAGATTCAGGAGGTCACCCCGGACGATGCCTGGGACACCGTCGGGCCGCTGGCGGAGTCGGTGCTTTCCGTCCCCTCCGCCGGGGTGGGACTTGGTGTCGGCCTGGTGGTCACACTGTGGACGGCGTCGGGGTACGTGCGCACCTTCAGTCGCGCGATGAACGCGATCTACGGGGTGGAGGAAGGTCGCGGGGTCATCATGAAGAACGTCCAGATGTACTTGCTGACGGTGTTCCTGCTGCTGCTCCTGGCCCTCGGGGTGATCGCCTTCAGCTTGTCCACCCCGGTCGCCGAATGGCTGGGGGGACTAATCGGGCTCGCCTCCGCCACGCTGCAGGTGTGGGATGTGGTCCGCTGGATCGTGATCTTCGTGGTGATCGTCCTGCTGGTCGGACTGCTGTACCGGGCGACGCCGAACATCCGCCCGCACGGTATGAGCTGGTTCAGTTCCGGCGCGATGCTGGCGATCATCGGCATCATCGTGTCCTCGGCGGTGTTCTTCTTCTACGTCGCCAACTTCGGCAACTACAACGCAACCTACGGGGCGCTGGCCAGCGTGATCATCGCGATGCTGTGGGGGTACATCGTCAACATCCTGCTGCTGGCCGGGGCGGTGCTCGACTGCGAGATCGAGCGCACCCGCCAGCTTCGATCCGGGCTGCCGGCAGAGGAGAGCCTGCAGTTGGAGGCGCGTGCCACCACCGCCAGCGACAAGCTGGAGGACCAGTTGGCCCGTGATGTGGAGCGCGCCCGCGAGGTGCGCGTCGCCGCGAGTGAGCTGGACGAGACGGAAGAGGTGGTCGTACTGGAGTCGCCGGACATGCCGGCCGCGCCGGAAGCGACGGAGACGTCGGACGCACCGACAGGTACCGTCGCGCCATCCGGTACTGTCGCGACCTCCCGCGACTAGCCCCCGCCGTTCGCGACTTTCTGCTTGCGCTTGCGGTCCCGTCGCACCAGGTAGAACACGCAGGCGACGACGGCGAGGACCAGCAGCATGTAGGCCACCGTCGAATAGCGGTCCATGGTGTCCGACACCACCGTCCAGTTCTCCCCGAGCAGCACTCCCAGCCAGATCAGCACACCGTTCCACACCCCGGAACCGAGCAGCGTGAGCGCGGAGAACTTCACCACACCCATGCCGTGGATGCCGGCGGGGATGGAGATGAGACTGCGTACACCCGGGATGAGGCGTCCGATGAGGATCGAGATCTCACCGAAGCGGGAGAACCAGGTCAGGGCCTTGTCGACGTCGGCGGCGTCGGTGAGCCAGATCCGGTCGGCGATGGACCGTAACCGCTCGGCACCGATGACCACGCCGAGCCAGTACAGCAGCCAGGCACCGACCATCGACCCGGTGGTGGCTCCGGCGATCGCCGCCCACACGTTGAGCTCCCCCTGGGTCGAGGCGAACCCGGCCATGGGCAGCACGAGTTCGCTCGGGATCGGCGGGAAGACGGTCTCCAACAGGATCGCCAGACCCACGCCGACACCTCCGAAAGTGTCCATCAGGGTGACGGCCCAGTCGGCGAGGGTATCGAACATGAGGTGCGGGCTCCAGGGATAGCGGGCTGGTGGGGGATGGGTGGCGTACGGGCGCTCGGGGTCGGCATGTCGACGGAGCCGAACATGACAACCCCAGGATAGGGCCCCGATCTGGTAGTTCGCTGTGCCCGAACCATGGCGGCGACAACTGCGACAGCTGTCACTGATGGGGGTAACTATGACCCACATCGCAAAATTTTCCATATTTGGGTTCGGAACCGTCATAACTGCGTTAGAGTTTTCCGTAGCGAACATTCCAGGAATGAGGACGAAGACGCCGAGCAGTGGTGCACTCACCTGGAATGAACCCAAGGAGGACAACCATGAGCTGCCCTTTCAGCGGCGAGACCAGTGAGCTCGACGCAGCACTGCGCGATGCTCCGACGGCAGACGTGGCCACGGAGGCCGCGTCCGAGACGACTGCAACACCTGCAGCGACTGCAGCGACTGCGACGTCCAGCAGGAAGCAGATGAAGAAGGACCGGAAGAACAGTCGCAACGCAAAGGCCGACCGGCGTGGCGACAGCTACTTCCACGTGGAGCGCGAGGACGAGGGCTTCTTCGGCCCCGGCTCCATCGCCTGGAAGGTCTGGAGCCACCCCGTCTTCGCCCTCCAGGCATTCGCCCGCGCGGTGACCCTCGAGCACCTCGACCCCGATCTCGTCGCCGCCGTCGACGCCTCCGGCCAGGTCTACAAGCGCACCCCGGTGCGCTACGACCGGACGATGGAGTACTTCTCCGCCGTCCTTACCGCGGACGCCCAGACCATGACGCGGATGTCCGACATCCTCATGAAGGTCCACGACCGCTCCTACGGAGTGAACCCGGTGACCGGAAACAACTTCGAGGCGAACAACCCGGACTCCCAGGTGTGGATCCACGTCACCGCCTGGCACTCGATGCTGTACTGCTACGAGAAGTTCGGCCCCGGCAAGCTCTCCCGCGACGAGGAGAACGAGTACTGGACGCAGATGGCGATCTCCGCGTCGTTCCAGCCGATCCGCCAGGAGGATCTGCCGAAGACCCGTGGTGAGGTCCAGAAGTTCTTCGACGACTGGCGTGAGAAGCTCTCCGCCTCCGAGGCGGCGATCCGCAACGCCGATCACATCCTCGACGGCTTCGTGACCATCGAGCCGGACCTGCCGAAGTGGTTCACCCGGGCCGGCCGCCCCCTCCTGCGCTGGAGCATCATCGCCACCTACCCGCGGTGGATGCGTCCGATGCTCGGCGTGAAGCAGTCGAAGCTGACGGACTCTCTTTCCATCGCCTTCTGGCGTCCGATCTACAAGGTGCTGGACAGCAACCCGAAGCTCTTCCTCTGGCTGCTCAAGCGCATCTGCCCGCGTGCGGTCCGGTACATGGAGCCGCTGCTGCTGAATACCCCGGCGAAGACTCCCCGGGTCTACACCCCCGAGGTTGCCCGCCGGAAGTTCGGCAACCCGCTGACCCCGCTGGAGCAGCGCGAGGAGCTGCTGAAAAAGCGGTATGAGGGCGTGGGGCAGAAGTCCTACGACCACAACCACACCGACCAGATCCTCGAGTTCGCCGACGCCGACGACCAGGCCGCGACGGAGAAGACCATCAAGGCAGCCGAGGAGTCCATGGCCGAGCTCCGCGTGACCGGCTAGGTCACCGCCAGGCGCTGCCACCGGTCTCCAGTGGTTACGTGATCCGGTGGCTACCTGGACCGGCAGGAACAACAACAACCACTCTCGATCGAGGTCCCGTTGAGCGGAGACGTTCACGGGATTCTCGATCGAAAGTGGTTGTTTTCTGCTCTACGGAAGCGCCGCACACGAGAAAGCGGCGGACTATCGCACCTGTGCGCGATCTTCCCTACCAGCTGTAACCTGCTGACTTGCAGGTATCGGTTGGTGGGAATTGCGAAGGTGCGATAGTCCGCCGTTGTGGGCTCGGTAACCACCGTCTGGGGCGGCCCGTCAGACCGCCCCGTCAGTGCCGGCTCCCGGTATTAGCCCTTCAGGGACGCGACCGGGGCGAAGCGCTCACCGTACACGGCGGCGAGCTCCTCGGCGCGGGCCACGAAGCCCTCGACACCGGCGGTCGGGTAGTCCTGACCGGCATCAGCCGGCAGCTGGGCTGCGGCCGGACGGGCGTAGTTGGTGATGAACTGGCGGGTACCGCCGGTCCAGGCCGGGTAACCGATACCCAGGATGGAGCCGATGTTGGCGTCCGCATCCGAGGTCAGCACGCCCTCGTCGACACACTTCTGGGTCTCCAGGGCCTCGATGAACAGCATGCGCTCGATCAGGTCGTTCAGGCTCGGGCCCTCGACACCGGCGGAGACGATGGAGTTCAGGTCGGAACCGGAGGTGGTGGCCTCGCCGTCCGGCACGACGACCGGGGTGATGCCCAGCTTCTCGCGGACCTCACCGCGCAGACCGGACCACAGGCCGGTGCGCTTGCCGTTCTCGTCGTACTCGTAGAAGCCCTTGCCCTCCAGCTTGCCGGGGCGGTCCAGGTCGTCGAGGAACAGGTCGACCAGGGCGTTGACGCCACCGTCGTCGATGGTCACGCCAGCGGCCTCGGCGGCGGCAGCGTTCTCGGAACCGATCTTGCGGGCCAGCTTCAGGTTCAGCTCGTCCTGCAGCTGCAGCTGCGGAGCCGGGTAACCGGCCTGGCGACCGGCGGACTCGATGACGGCCGGGTCGACGCCCTCGACCAGCATGCGCATCGCCTCGTTGAGGACGGTGCCGATGACACGCGAGGTGTAGAAGCCGCGGGAGTCGTTGACCACGATCGGGGTCTTGCGGATCTGGCGGGCGAAGTCCAGGCCCTTGGCCAGGGTCTCCGGGCTGGTCTCGTCACCGGAGATGATCTCGATCAGCGGCATCTTGTCCACCGGGGAGAAGAAGTGCAGGCCGATGAAGTCGCCCTTGCGGTCCACGCCCTCGGCCAGGCCGGTGATCGGAAGGGTGGAGGTGTTGGAGCCCAGTACGGCGGTCTCCGGGACAGCAGCCTGGATCTCGGCGAAGACCTTGTGCTTCAGCTCGGTGTTCTCGAAGACGGCCTCGACAACCAGCTCGACGTCGGCCAGGTCGGCGTAGTCTGCGGTGGGCGTGATGCGGCCCAGCAGCTCGGCGGACTTCTCCTCGGTGGTGCGGCCGCGCTTCAGCGCCTTGGCCTCCAGGCCCTCGGAGTAGGCCTTGCCCTTGGCGGCGTTCTCCTCGGAGATGTCCTTCAGGACGACCTCGATGCCGGACTTGGCGGCGACGTAGGCGATGCCCGCACCCATCATGCCGGCGCCGATGACGCCGATCTTCTTGAACTGGGTCTTCGGGAACGGGGTGCCGTCCTCCTGGACCGGGCGGGAGCCGCCACCGTTGCAGTGGTTCAGGTCGAAGAAGAACGCCTGCATCATGTTGGTCGAGGTCGGGCCGGTGACCAGGGAGACGAACCAGCGGGTCTCCACGGCGGTGGCGTCCTCGAAGCGCTTGAGCTGCGCACCTTCGACAGCAGCCGCAAGGATGGCCTGCGGCGCGGGCATCGGGGCACCCTTGACCTGCTTGGTGACGTTGGCCGGGAAGCTGGGCAGCATGGCGGCCAGTGCCGGGGTGGTGGGGGTGCCGCCGGGGATCTTGAAGCCCTTGCGGTCCCACGGCTGGGACGGCTCCGGCTTGGTTGCGATCCAGGCCTTCGCAGCATCGACCAACTGGTCGGCCGGGACGATCTCGTCGATCAGGCCGGCGTCCTTGGCGGCCTCGGTGCTGAACTGCTTACCGGTGGTCAGGACCTTCATCAGGGCGTCCTGGATGCCGAGCATGCGGGTGACACGGGTGACTCCGCCACCGCCGGGCAGCAGGCCCAGGGTGACCTCGGGCAGGCCGAACTTGGCGCCCTTGGCGTCGGAGGCGATGCGGTGGTGGGTCGCCAGGGCGATCTCCAGGCCACCGCCGAGGGCGGCGCCGTTGAGCGCGGAGACCACCGGAACGCCCAGGGTCTCGATGGTGCGCATGTCGGCCTTCATGCCGTCGATCTGGTCCCTGATGGCTTCGGCATCGGCCGGGGTGGCCTTGATCATGGACTTGATGTCGCCGCCGGCGAAGAAGGTCTTCTTGGCAGAGGTGATGACGACGCCGGTGACGTCGCCGGCCTCGACACCGTCCTTCAGCTTGCCGGCGGTCTCGTGGATGGACGCCCGGAAGGCGTCGTTCATGGTGTTGACCGGGGAGTTCGGGTCGTCGATGGTCAGGGTGACCACGCCGTTGTCGTCGGACTCCCAGGCAATGATGTTCTCAGTCATGGTGTCTCTCCTTAGACGCGCTCGATGATGGTGGCGACGCCCATACCGGCGGCGACACAGAGGGTGATCAGGGCGTAGCGTCCGCCCGAACGGTGCAGCTCTTCGACAGCGGTGCCGGTGATCATCGCACCGGTGGCACCCAGCGGGTGGCCCATGGCGATCGCACCGCCGTTGATGTTGAGCTTCTCGTCGGGGATGTTCAGCTCGCGCTGTGCGCGCAGCACGACGGAGGAGAAAGCCTCGTTGATCTCCCAGACGTCGATGTCCTCAGGCGTCAGACCGGCCTTGGCCAGGGCCGCGCGGGCGGCGGGAGCCGGGGCGGTCAGCATGATCGTCGGCTCGACACCGGTGGTGGCTGCGGCGACGACGCGGGCGCGCGGGGTCAGTCCGTTCTTGGCGCCGGCGGCCTCGTTGCCGATCAGCAGCAGGGATGCGCCGTCGACGATGCCGGAGGAGTTGCCGCCGTGGTGCAGGTGGTTGATCTGTTCGACCTGCGGGTACTTGGTCTGTGCGACGGCGTCGAAGCCACCCTGCTCGCCGACGGCGGCGAAGGCGGGACGCAGGCCGGCGAGCTTCTCGACGGTGGTGCCGGGGCGGATCGTCTCATCGCTGTCGAGCACGGTCACGCCGTTGCGGTCCTTGACCGGGACGACGGCGTCGCCGAAGCGGCCCTCTTCCCAGGCGGTGGCGGCACGTTCGTGGGAACGGGCGGCGTAGGCGTCCAACTGCTCGCGGGTGAGACCGTCGAGGGTGGCGATGAGGTCAGCCGAGACGCCCTGCGGGACGAAGTCGTTGTAGAAGGAGGTCTCCGGGTCCATGGCCAGGGCACCGCCGTCGGAGCCCATCGGGACACGCGACATGGACTCCACACCACCGGCGAGGACGAGGTCCTCGAAGCCGGAGCGGACCTTCATGGCGCCGATGTTCAGGGCGGTCAGGCCGGAGGCGCAGTAGCGGTTGAGCTGCACGCCGGTGGCGGAGTACGGCAGGCCGGCGTTAAGCGCGGCGGTGCGGGCGATGTCCATGCCCTGGTCACCGAGGGGGGTGACGACACCGGTGATGATGTCCTCGATGGCGGCAGGGTCGAGCTCGGGGTTGCGCTCGAGGGTCTCGGTGATCAGACCGGAGAGCAGGTCCACCGGCTTCACGGTGTGGAGGCTGCCGCCGGGCTTGCCCTTGCCACGCGGGGTTCGTAGGGCCTCGTAGATGAAGGCCTCGGGGATGCTGGTGTTCGTCATGACGTTCCTCACTTGTCGATGAGACGACATCGGGGTGCTACATGTGTCGCCGATCACTATATCTGTAGATGCATTGGGATGTGTCATTGCCGCTGCGGACGCAGTGGTGGTGTTGCGCCGGGGAGCGGGGGATTGGTGTTCTGAACTGCGCTGAATCGGGTGGTAGGAGAGTGTTGCCCAGTGTAACCAGTGCGCGTTCGGGGGTGGCGTGCTGCGGGCGTGCGGCACCCCGTCCTCGCTGGTCGCCGCCGCTGGCTGTCACCGCTTGCGCAGGACGAGCACCAGGTTGGAGACAGCGACCTCGCGGAAGCCGGGGACGTTGACCATCCACCACGCCCACTGCGGGTGGTACCGGGGGAACGCGGCGACGAGGTCGGCGTCCTGCCCGTCGGTGCGGGCGGCGTAGTGCAGCCCGTCGGCGCAGGAGACGTTGAACAGGGATTCGCCCCAGCGGTTCTTCGGTGGGTGGCCGTGCTTCTTCTCGTAGCGTCGGGCGGCGAACTCCCCTCCGACGTAGTGCTCCCACAGGCCGGTTTCGTGGCCGCCGAAGGGGCCGAGCCAGCAGGTGTAGGAGTAGACCATCAGGCCGCCGGGGCGGGTGACGCGGAGCATCTCCGCGGCCATGCGCCACGGATCGTTGACGTGCTCGGCGACGTTGGAGGAGTAGGTGAGGTCGAAGACGTCGTCGGCGAAGGGGAGGTCAAGGCCGGAGCCGCGGACGGAGGACGCCAGGGTGATCCCGGCTGCGGCCATCTCGCCGACGTCCGGCTCGCAGGTCACGTAGTCGCCGGGTGCGACTCCGCCGGCGGCGAAGGCGCGTCCGAAATAGCCGGGACCTCCCCCGACGTCGAGGATGCGGGTGCCTTTGAGCGACGGGGTGTCACCGGCGTCGGCCCAGATGTCGGACAGCAGCCCGACGGTGTCCTCGGCGAGGTGCCCGTAGAACCTGTCCGGGTCGGTCTGCTCGAAGCGGAAGTCGGTGAGCAGGCCGAGGGAGCGGCGCAGCGTGGCGCGGCGCCGCAGGGTGGGGAGGGGGGACGCGGGCATGTGTCGATGATCGCACGTTCCCCACCCGTGGCGTGGGTGGATCCTTCCCGATGGTCCACCTGGTGCCCCCGTCGGTGACGCTGATGGCCCTGTCGTTAAGCCTGACGTTTTCCGAATCGCTGATAGGCCGCCTGCTTGCTGATGTCCAGTGCAGCACCGATGACGGTCCATGAGTCACCGCTGGCGCGTGCGGCGTTGACCGCTTCTTGAAGTTCTTGCTTGGCGGTGTCGACCTGCTTGCGTGCTGCGATGATGCGCCGGAAGTTGGTGGCATCCCGCGCTGGATTCGTTGACGGGTCGAGGTCGCCAAGTCCAACGGCATCGTTCAGGTGGCTGGTGGTCACTTTCTCTCAGTCCTTATCGAAGGTAAGCGTAAACCTTATCTTGACGTACTGCTGTTCGTCAATGTTATCTTGACGGCCCGAAAGTGTCGGGTCCGACTGAGGAATCACGCGCTCTGCCCGTCTCTGGTGATCAGAAGCCCGGCTCGTCGTGGAAGCCCACCCGGGCGAACTCCACGGAGCCGTCCGGCAGTCGCCAGTAGTGCAGTCGACGCGCGGCTGCGGTCTTCGATTCCAGGTCGACACGGAAAGCCTTCGCACCGTCAGTGCGGACGAGCTGCGGTGATCCACCGCCCTCGTTCTCCCGGTAGGCGTGGTGCCGGCTGGTGCGCTCCGGCATCCCGCAGGCGATCCAGGCCATCACCAGTGGAAGCTTCTGTCGAGCCGCCTCCTGGTCATTGACCGTCTTATCGACCGAGGCGAGGAACTCCGTACCGAAGTCGAAGTTAAGCTTGTGGTCGTGTTTGTCCGCCGCATCCACCTGATGCATCCAGTTCACCTGGACCTCTGCCCGGAGCTGATCGTCCAACGTGTCGAACTCGGTGCCGATCAGCGGGCGTTCGGTGTACACCGTCCGAGTCACGGTCTTCTTCGTGCGCGCGGCGGTCCGCGCATCGCCGGAGGTCACTCCGTCCGGCAGTGGCAGGCCAGCTGCCGTCAACCGTGCGCGCAACTGGTCGTTCTCGTCCTTCAGCCGGTCATTCTCGTCCCAGGCGAAGGTGATCTCCTGGGAGCTGGTGGCCAGGTCGGCACGCAGCTGCCCAATCTCGCTATCCTGCTGCCGCACCCGCTCTCGCAGCTGCGGCACCCGTGTCCGCAGGCCCTTCAGTTCGGCGACGGATCCCTCCGGAATGCTGACAGTAGCGTCCTCGTCCACGGCCATGCCTGCGTCGGCGGCGGCATCGTCAGCATCGTCAGGAGAAGCGGGCATCGACGCCCACACCGGGCCACCGGTGCGCAGTGCCGGGGCATCATTGACCCCGCAGTTCATCCCGGAGTCGTTCATGACGTTCTCAGGGGCCGGGCCGACCACGATCCGGACCTTTCCGTCACGCTCGCCGACGGACTGCACCTGCACCGGGACAACGTCACCGACCGTGGCAGACGCGTCGATCCCGCTCTGCGTCAGTGTGGAGACCACACCGGGCACGACATGTACCTTCACCTGGCTCTTGCACACGATCTCGGTCACGACAGCCGGGTAGACGTGATGCGGTACCAGGTCCGCCGCCATCTGCTCGACCGTGCGCAGTCCGTCCACCCCGATGACCGTGCCGGAGGCGTCGAAACGACCACTGACCACGTCGTCGACAGTGAAGACGCTGCCGATCGACACCGGCATCCCGGGGAGCAGCACATCCAGGTCGACCTGCAGCATGCCCAGACGCGGTGCGTCCGGCGAGGTGATCCGGCCCACCGACACCGAGGTTGCCCCGGAGAACGTCCCACGGAACGGCTGCGGGGCGATCATCTCCGCCGGAACCTCTGCCTGTGCCGCCAGCGAGGTCAGCGCCTCAATGTTGCGGGCGTTCTCTGCGAGGGTGTTCACCCGCTCGGCGATGATCCGGGCCATGGCGGTGGCATTGTCCGGCCGGATGTTGGCGAACAGCAGGTCGCCGGCGTAGCAGTTCTGAATCCACGTCAGGTCATGTGCCGGGTAGATCCGTGCTGCCCCACCCCACACCGATGTCTCCGGCGGCATGGAATCAGAGAACTCCCATGTCAGTGACCCCGTCTCCAGGACATGCACGTGCACGTCATCATCCACACGTCGGCACAGTTCCGCCATGTCCAGGTGGACCTGCGAGGTGCGCTGGTCAGTGGTGACGACCAGGGACGGTGCCATGCCCGCGGGATTGTTCAGCCGGTCGGCGAGTTCCCGGACCTCGGCAGCGGTGGTGACATGGGTGACGTGGGTGGCGGCGGCAGTAGCAGCGGCGCAGATCTGTGTGGTGTTCATGTTCCGGGATGCTATCGGCCGCCTCGGACACGAAATTTCAGAATGCGAACCTGATAGAACGCAGGTTCGACATTCGGCTTCTAGACCACGCTGACCAGCTGAGAGACGATGTACCGCGAACCGGCGTAGGACGGGTGGAAGGCCATGTTGTACCGCGGCGTCGTGGTGTCGATGATGCCCGAGACAGAGCGGTCACGATCCGATGCGCAGGTGTCGTGTCCCCGTGCCCCGTCGATCATCTCGACGTAGTGGCCGCCGATCTGACGTGCGGCTTCCTTCTGGTTGCTGCGGTTCCAGTTCTCCACGTCCCGGAGTACCGGCACCGGCAGCCCGGCCGGGACGTTGGGTACGACGTTGACCGCGCAGAACATCATCGTCGTGCGGTCAACCATCGGCAGTGCGCCCGGGATGATGATCTTCGTGTTCGGTGCGACGGAGCGGATCTTCCTGGCTGCTGCACGGACATCGGCCAGGTGGCTGGTGCGCACCGCGGCCGGATTGAGGAGGCTGTCATCAGTCGGGGCGGTGAACGGGCTGTAGTTGTTCTTTCCCACGGCCAGGACGACGCTTCGGGTCCCCGCGTGGAGGTCACCGGCGGTAATCGCACGGTCGATGCGGGGAAGCATGCCCCCTGACGTGAGAATTGCACACGACCAGTCCGTCACGGACAGCTTGTGACGTGAGGCCATCTGACGGGGCCAGTTGTCGGGAGACTGGAGGCGGCCGCCCTTCCTCGGGTACCCGTCGACGCTCCCCGGGATGTCGCGGACGGCATTGCGGAACTGGTCCGGGTTGGCGGTGAATGAGTCGCCGATGGCGACGATGTTCCCGTTGGGCGCTGCGGTAGCAGTGGGTGCTGCCACCAGCGCCATACTGAGGACGCCGATTGCAGAAGTGATAATGGCAAGGGTCTTCTTCACGTGGTTTCGGGTGCGCACGCTGTTCTCCTGGGGTGTCCTGTCAGAGCGATGCCGTGACCGGGTCCGTGCATGTCGGCGCCCCCGTGGAGAAATGCAGATGACCTGGTGTGTCGGTGATGATTCCTCAGAAGGCAACCGACCGGAGATAAGTTACTGCTGATGTGCACTGAAGGTGAACTGCGGGGGCCGACGTGAGGGGGTAAAACATAGTCGGGCGAGTTGAAGGACAGGCTGGTTGCGGTTCACCGAACCTGCACGGCGGTGGTTGACCGCACGGTAACCTTGGCGGTGTCATGAAAGTTCTTCTGCTGTGCTGGCGCGATTCCGGCCACCCCGAAGGCGGCGGCAGCGAGGTCTACCTCGAGCGCGTGGCCGAGCACCTGGCGCGTCGCGGCCACCAGGTCACCTACCGCACGGCCTGGTACCCCGGCTCGGCGCGCCGCGAGGAACGGAACGGGGTGAACTACGTCCGTGGCGGCGGAAACCTCACCGTCTACCCGCGGGCCTGGTGGCACATGCTGCGCAGCAGAGTGTTCGCCTCGAGGGCAGGGGAGCGTCCGGACGTCATCGTCGACACCCAGAACGGGGTGCCGTTCTTCGCTGCGGTGTTCGGAGGCTGGCGTGGCGGCGTCCCCTCGGTCCTGCTGACCCACCACTGTCACCGGGAACAGTGGCCGGTGGCCGGTCCGGTACTGTCCCGGGTCGGGTGGTTCATCGAGTCGCGGCTGTCACCGTGGCTGCACCGGAAGCACCCGTATGTCACGGTCTCGGGGCCGAGTGCGGAGGAACTGGTCGAACTCGGGGTCGACCGCGACCGGATCCGGGTGATCCGCAACGGCGTGGACGTTCCGGACGAACTGGGCGACACGTCACCGGAGTCCACCGGACGCACCCACCTGGTCACCCTTTCTCGGTTGGTGCCGCACAAGCAGATCGAGCATGCGATGGATGCGCTCGCCGCCGTCCTGCCCGGACACCCGGACACCTACCTGGATGTCATCGGGGATGGCTGGTGGGCAGACAATCTGCGGCGTCATGCCGACGAGCTGGGTATCGCCGGCAACGTGATCTTCCACGGGCACGTCTCCGAGCAAGTGAAGCATCTGCTGCTGGCCCGGGCGGACCTGAACATCCTGCCGAGTCGGAAGGAGGGTTGGGGACTGGTGGTGATCGAGGCGGGCCTGCACGGTGTGCCGACGCTGGGCTACCACACCTCCGCAGGCTTGCGGGACAGCGTGATCGACGGGTCGACCGGCGTGCTGGTCGGGTCCGAGGGTGGACTCATCAATGCACTGCAGCAGTTGCTGGATGACCCGGACCGGATGGCTGAGCTGGGGGAGAACGCGCGTCGCCGCGCCCGGACGTTCTCGTGGGGACGCACCGGCGCGGCGTGGGAGAAACTGCTGGTGGAGTTGGGCGAGGACCGTTGAGGCTCCCGCGGGGAGCGAGGGCCCCGCGGAGATTGCGGGGCGCGTCTCGCCCCTCGGTCACAGACTGGCGATGCCCACGATGAGTGCGGCGCTCACGAAGAGGACCTGGAGCAGCGTCCGTGGGAGTAGTGGAGTGTCGGGGGAGTCTTTTCCCCGCTTCTCTGTCGCGGCGAAGACATTGGCCGGGAACATGATGATGAGCAGCAGTGCCAGGCAGAAACTGGCGGACGGTCGGGCCCAGTCGAGGAAAGTCGGGGGAACCAGAAGGCCTACCGCGGCAAGGATCTCCAGGATGCCGGTGAGGGTCACGAGGTGGTCGGGAAAGGGGAGGCGGGGAGGGACGATGGCGATCAGCCCCTGGCGACGCGTGGGGTGAAAATGTGCGCCGGACGTCAGTGCGGGCATCGCCGCAAGGCCGATGGCCAGTGCCTGAGGAAGGCCCTCGGCATAGGTGAGGCCAGCGGTTCCACTCAGGAGCGCGGCCAGTGTCGTCACGGTGAAGACAATGAACGGGGCCATGAGAATCTCCAATCTTGTCAATGAAAAGATCGCTGGATAAGCCCGAGCCATGGCAAAGCCGTACCACCGGGAGAACCTCCGCGGCGACATCATGCACATCGCTGCCCAGCTCATCGCTGAACGCGGACCGGATGCACTGTCGCTGCGTGACATCGCCCGGAGAGCCGATGTCTCCCACGCAGCTCCGGCCCATCACTACGGAGACCGTCGAGGCCTGTTCACGGCCCTGTCGGTGGAGGGGTTCACGTTGCTCGCTGAGACGCTGGCAGAGTCAGTCTCCGCCGCCCGTTTCGACCGCACCGCCCTGGCCTACGTCCGTTTCGCTGTCAGTCATCCCGGTCACTACGCCGTGATGTTCCGCCCAGATCTCATTGATTCCACTGAGGACCTCATCGCCGCACGCGAAAATGCTGCGGCTCAACTGGACGCGGGACTGGACACCGTTCCCGACCACCGTGTGACAGTGGATATCGGGGATGCCCGCCGGGCAGCGTGGGCGCTGGTGCACGGACTGTCGTCACTCTGGCTGTCCGGAGCTTTCGGGGACGCGGACCTTGAACCCGCCGTGCTTGCGGCGGCACATCAGCTCTTCACCCCGTCCGGCAGTGAGCAGTAGCCAGACTGAATCACCGGACGGCGTGGAGGGACCAGCCGTCGTCCGCCCAGAGCAGTTCATGCCGTTCCAGGACGTCGTGGGCCTCTGCGTCCGCGTCAGTGGGCACGTCCTGCACCACGACCAGATCGACATCGTTGTCCGCCAGCGTGTCCTCGCCATTGGCCAGCTCACCCATCAGTCGCACCGTGTCCACGTCACCATCGACCAGCTGCCCGTCGACGATGAGGTAGCCGGGATCCACCGGGGCGCCCGGCAGCATCTTCAGCAGTGGGTCAAGCACCGGCCGGTCGGCCACCATCCGGTAGTTCCCCGGAGGCCACAGCAGAGTTCGTGGATGGACCTCATTGCCCGGCCCCTGCGCCCACTGATCGACCTGCTCGACGACGGTGCGGTACGTCGAGTCCATCGACACCGTGGCGACATCGCCGACATCACGGGGCAGGGCAGGCACACTCACCCACACCAGGACCAGCAAAGACAGGACGCTGACCTGCGGAACCCACGTCCGGCCCGTGAACCCTCCGACCACCGTAGGCACCTGGGCGAGCACCGCGATCAGTCCCGGTACCGCCAGCACCACGAACTTCTGGGTGTCGCGGACCAGCCCTGCCCCGGGGACGTTCTCGATCAGCCAGCCGGTCACCGCCAGTCCCGGCCCAGTGGCCATCAGGGCCGGAACCAGCACCGCGGCCAGGGCGAGCCAGGCCAGTGGTGCCCAGCGGAGAGGCGGGTGTTCGGAGACCAGGGTGTCGGACGCAGCCTTCCGCACCTTGGCGGCAGCGGCCGCCACTGCGCACGCCACCGCCACAGCGACCATCGCCAGTACCACCCCGGCCAATGTGCTCACCGGGGCGAGAGCATCGCGGGACGCCGGGACGGCATCGGCATTCCAGATCCCGCCCAGGCCAGCCAGCGCGCCCAATGTCCCGACCCAGGGCTCGGACCGCGCGGCGAAAAGCTCGGCACCCGCGGCGTCCGACAATGACGCGGACGCACCGGCGTTCACCAGCGCGGGAATCAGCCACGGCAGGGCGAGTACCGCCCCGACCACCGCAGTCAGCAGCGCCCGGATCCACCGTCGGCCGGGCGTGCTGACGGTGCAGACCACCAGGGATGTCACCATCCCCAGGATCAGACCGGTCGGGGTCAGCGCACACACCACCAGTACCGGCAGTGCCAGCAGCAGCGACCTGGTCGTGGCCCGGACAATCAGCAGGGCCAGTGTCGGCAGGAGTACACCGGCGGCGACCACCGACCAGTGCCCCTGCAGCAGACGCTCTGCGACGAAAGGGTTCCACAGCGTCAGCGCGGCGGCGAGGAAGGCGACCGGGCCGGTGCGTCGGGGCTGTTCGGTGCGTCCTGTCTGACCTGCCCAGCCCGCCAGCCCCGCCGCGCCGAGTGCACCGACATAGCCGCAGACGAGCATGAGCACCGCGACCAGCAGTGGTGGCGGAATGACCGGGGACAGCCAGGCGAGGACGGCGTCCTGCGGCAGGGCGCGCGGCAGCCCGTCCTGTCCGGTCGCCAGGTCGTTGAGTGCCATCGTCGGTGGTACCGACATATCCCGCAGCAGCAGCGCGCTGGTGTCGCCGGTACGGCCGACCGTGACGAGGAAGGGCCAGAACACCGCACCGGTCAACGCGAGGCACCACAGGTGCAGCAGGACGCGTCGTAGGCGACTGCGGTGGCCGGTGGCTGGCATGGCACCTCTCTCGGTGGTCGTGGGGCGGACGGCGTGACAGGACGGGGCGGTCGACTCAAACGTTACGGGACGGCCCGGACAGCTGGGCCCGGACACAGACAACCCCGCCCGACCGGAGTGTCCGGCCTGCGGGGTTGAAAGTAGTGGAACTCGGTTAGCTGCGGTGCTTACCGGCGGACCGGTTGAGGATGAACCCGATCACAAGCAGGATCAGACCGATGATGCCAGCGCCCCAGGGGACGATGGTGCCCATGGTCGTCAGGGTGCTCAGGCCGTCCTTGGCGCGGGTCATTTGGTTCTCGTGAGTCTCGTCGTTGAACTCACCCGGGTAGTAGATCGCGGTGCGGGTCGGGTTGGCTAGCTCGGCCTCCCGGTTGTCGTCCTCGTAGATCTCCGCGGCTTCCTCGTCGTCACGGGCGTAGTACATCCAGACTTCCTCGGCACCGTGGACGATCACGCCGGTGTCCGGCTGCACACGCAGCACACGGTTCACCGTGTAGTAACGGTCCATCTCGACCTCGGGGCCCAGGTCGGCGGATGCCTCGGCGTCCTCACCCTCCGCGTCGCCCTCGGCGTCTGAGTCTTCGTCCTCGTTGCCGCGGGCGTCGTCCTCGTCGGGATCCCAGCCGTCGACCTCGTCCGGGGTCAGACCCCACTTCGCTGCCGGGAAGGCCAGCTTCAGCGAGCCCAGGGCCGCCTCGTCGGCTGCGCTGAGTTCACCGTCGCTCTCCAGCATGGCCTTGACGTTGGGGTGCATCGCCGTCGGACCGATCTGCTGCTCGAAACGGTAGATCGTCTCGCCGCCCATCTTCTCCTCTTCCACGAAGTCGATGTCGTTGGTCTCCATCAGACGGTGGTCGAAGTAGGGGTAGGCCTTCTTCTCGGTGTCGAAGGGGAACTGGAACTGCAGACCCTCACGGGTGAACTCCGGGACGTCCTCGTTGATGTTGCCGCCGTCGGCAGCCGGGGAGGTGATGTTCAGGGTCGAGGTCGGCTCATCGATGGGGAAAGCGGTCTCGCGGTCCAGAGTGACCCGGTCGATCTCTGCGGAGATCAGGTTCTCCGGCTCGGGTGCATCGGCGCGGTAGACGGTACCGCCGGCCTCCAGGGTCACCACGTCATCGTCGGACGGCTCCTGTGCCATCACGAAACGCTGCGACTGCAGGTCGGTGTCCTCCATGATGAAACAGCTCACGACCTTGTTCTCGCCGCGGCACTCCGGGAGGCTCCCCTTTCCTTGCACAGGTTCATCTTCGGCCAGGGCGCCGGAATTGACCAGCGTTCCTGGCACGACCTTGGTGACCGTGGCGGATTCGATGTCCTTCGGGATCACCTTGCCCTTGGGGACAACGTACATCGGCAACGCCAGTGCGATGACCAGCAACGCCGCGCCAAGGACGATGGCGACGTGAGAGAGCACCTTCTTCATGATGGGCCTGAGTCCTGTCTTGAGTCATTCGGGGACATTCGGAGGTGAATATGCGGCTACTTTAGCGTGGGAAACAAGGGTTATGGGGCAAAACGCGCACATTAATTCATCTGCTCCTCCAACCGGTGATGATCATTCACCGTGGATCGCCGACACGCAGGTGTGGTGCCACGGTAGCCTGATCGAACATGACTGCACCTGCGACCCCCCGACGCGTCCCGGCGGACACTGCCACGCCGCCGGCGTTTCTGCCTGCCCTGGAGGGATTGCGTGCAGTTGCGGCGCTCGGGATCATCGTCGCCCACGTCGCCTTCCAGGTCGCCCGGGACACCGGCCCGCTGATCAACCAGATGATGGCTCGCCTGGACTTCTTCGTCCCGGTGTTCTTCGCCCTGTCCGGGTTCCTGCTGTGGCGACGGCACTCCGCCGACACCGGGGTGCGCTCGTGGTCGACCTACTACGTCAAACGCATCGGACGCATCATGCCGGCCTACTGGGTGTTGGTCGTGGTGGTCCTGGTGGCGTTCCCCGTCGCCTCGGAACCGAACGGTCCACCGGGGGCACTGCCGGTGCTCGGCAACCTGTTCCTGTTCCAGAACTTCGTGCCGAATGGCCTGGTGGGTGGTCTGACGCACCTGTGGTCACTGTGCGTGGAGATGTTCTTCTACCTGGCGATGCCGCTGCTGGCTCTGGCGGTCGGACGCCGTCGCCGGCGCACCCGGGTGCTCACCATCGTCGCCGTCGGCTCGTTGAGCTACGTGTGGCCGTTCGTCGCCTGGTCGGGCGGGGAGATCAACGCTCACATCATGCCGTGGGCGTTCGTGTCCTGGTTCGGGGTGGGGTTGCTCGCCGCGGAACTGGAGGGGTGGATGACCGAGCGGCTGCGACAACGCCCGGACGATGCGACGGTCGCCGGACTGCGCCGCTGGGCGGGCCGCCGGTGGATCTGGGTGATCGTCGCCGCCGCCGCGGTGTGGGCTGCCGCGGTGGACGGCCCGGAGGGCCTGGTCACCGCCGGTGACGGCGAGTTCGCCCGACGGAACCTCTTCGGACTGGTCTTCGCCGCAGCCCTGATCGTGCCCTATGCGGTGCAGCCGGTCTCAAGGGTGATGGAGTCGGTGGTGATGCAGGCGCTGGGACGCTGGTCCTACTCGATCTTCCTCTGGCATATGGCGATCCTGTCGCTGGCCTTCCCGCTGTTGGGGGTGGGACTGTTCGACGGCTCGCTGTGGACGATGGCGCTGGTCTTCGTGGTGACGGTGGCGGTGACCATCCCGGTGGCTGCGATCAGTTACGCGCTGGTGGAGGACCCGGCGCGCCGGGCGGTCAACCGCTGGTGGAGCGGCAGGTTGCGGGACCGGGGTTAGTCCCCGTCACGTCGCCGAACCACTACAGCGTAGGCCACGGCGGTGAGACAACCGATGAACAGCAGCTCGGGGGCCCAGCTGTCCCCGGCGTAGTTGCCGTAGTTCCCGGAGCCCCACGGTCCGCGCACCATCAGGATGCTCCCCAGTCCGCCCAGCAGCATCGCCAGGCTGACCGGCTCGGTCACCCGCCACAGGGCATGCAGCGGCAACGGGGACGACGTGGACTTCTTCTCCAGTGCCCGTCGCAAGGCCGGGGCACCGACCAGGACACCGACAGTGACCAGGGCAGTCACCGCACCGGGGAGTCCGGCGATCCCTGCCGCGAGGGCGAGGGTGACAGCACCGCCGAGTACCCGGCCGACGGCACCTGTCTTCGTCGGGGTCACCACGGTCTCGGCACCGGTCGCGTCCGGTGCCACCAGATCAGCCGGGTCGTCCGGATCGCACGCGTCAACCGGATCATCAGGGCGTCCGCCACCGCCACGGCGCAGCCCGACCAGGGCGACGGCGAAAGCCAGCAGCAGGGCCAACGCACCCGCCAGTCCGGCGGCGAGCCACCGCTGGTAGGTGTCGGTGGCGGTGAATTCCACCTCGAGCGACTCGAGGAGTTCCTCGTCCGACAGGGCGGCAACCCCGGAGTCGGCGGGCACCCGCCAGCCCTGCTGCCACCCGTTGACGGTCACGGACTCCAGTTCGGTGCCGTCGACACTCGCCTGGCGGCCCTCATTGACCGTGGTGGCGGTGAGGATCACCCGGTCGCCGTCAGCATCAGCGGCTTCTGCCTCAGCCGCCGCCGCGTACTCCGGCGTGGTCAACGAGATCCACCGATCGCGGCTGCGAACCTCATGCTCCCCGGCGCTCAACGTCACGCGCTGTCCACAGCTCACTGACTCTCCGTCGATCAGGCTCACGGTGCCCGCACCGGCGGCGCAGCGGTCACTGTTCACCGTCACCTCGGTGTCCTCGGCCACGGTGATGACCCGACGCAGCTCGAACTCGTTGATCTCCTGACCCAGCACCCACCTGCCCGGGGCCTGGTGGACCCCACCGGGGGAGGGCACCACGATGTCGCGGCGCGGGGTCACGTCCTCACCCGTGTCGACCTCGGTCAACTGCGCCTGGCTGATCCCGGCGCTGCCCCACGCGCCGAGGATTCGTAGCTCCACCCGGTCTGCCTGGCCCTGCGGCAGCAGCAGCCGGGAACTGTCCTCCCGGTAGCCGGGGATCACCATCGTCGTCGATGCCACCGTCTCCTCGCCCAGGTAGGTGGTCGCCTGCACGCGCAGCGGCCCGCCGGACGCCTGCGCGGTCAGTGACATCTGCGAGCGCGGCTGGTCCAGCTCGACGCTGAGCCACTGGTTGATCGGCGAGCCGGTCCCGGGCCGCCACGCGGTCTCACCGACCCCGTCGACCGCCGCCGAGATGCCGGAGGACGCATCGGCCCCGCCCAGCGACGTCGGATCGGATGCCGAGGAACTCGCGGTGATCCGCCCGCCGGTCTCCCGGACCTGGGTCATGTCGTCCTCGTGGACGCCGGCGGGGTAGTCGCGCACCGGGTTGCGGGTCCAGCGCTCATCATCGGCGGCGAGGATGTCCGAGGACGCACCGGTCACGGTGCCGTAGTTGTGCTCCCGCAGTGCGGGGGTGTCGGTCACGGTCACCGGATCGTCGCCGCTGCCCGAGTTCGCATCGGACGGGACGTCCTGCGTCAGGATCCGGTCGCGCGGTGTCCGCTCGGCCGCAGCATCGGCGGCGGCGAGGCGTGGCAGTACTTCCGCGCCACCGGCGGTGACCTCCAGATCGTCCTCGTCGACGACACGAGGTCCGGTCGCGCTGCCGTCCCCACTGCCATCGACGCGGAAGATGCGCACGTCATCGTCGCCGAAGGACGCCACCTCGGTGAAGCCTTCCGCCGCCGCAGAGTCCGTCAAGGTGGTCAACACACCCCGGGCACCGGGAGTGTCGGCCACCTGGGTCAGGTCGGTGCGCACCAGCACCATCCCCACACCCTGCTGCAGCAGTGCATCAGCCAGGGCAGGATTGCGGCCCTGGGCGTTGACCGGGGAGAACTCGCGGGTTATTCCGTCGAGGGACCGGATCGCCTCCGGCGGCACCAGCGGCACCGCGTCACGGACCACCCACGGCACGTCCAGCAGTGCCTGGGCCGGTTCATCGCGGGTATTCCCCCAGGTCTGACGGGCGAAACGGGCCTCGGGGAGGATCATCGTGCGGGTGTCGGCGGCCCCGTTCTCCTCGTCGTTGAGCCAGTCCGCGGCGTCCTGCCAGTAGGACGGGACGGACCGGAAACCATCCTCCGGCACCAACCGTCCGGTCCACGCCGGGGCGGTCGCCACACCTGCAACGATGATCGTCACCAGTGAGGTGACCACCGCCGGATTCTTCTCCGGGTGGGCCCAGGTATCCCGCAGCCCCTCGCGGGTGAACGGGGACGGCACCGACACCCCACCCAGCAGGTGGGCGACGCCGACGACCATCGGCAGGTGGATCAGGGCATCGAACTTGTGCAGGTTACGCAGCGGGGCACCAGCGCCGTCCAGGAACGACTGCACCGATTCGGCCACCGGGGAGAACGGTGCTCCGGCCAGCCCGAAGATCGCCACGCCGACACCCAGCATGAGCAGCCAGGTACCGGCGAAGGGTGGCAGGACGCGACGGGCACCGTCAGTGCCCCGCCGTGCCCCCAGTCGCGCACCGGCCAACCCGGCCAGCCCGGCGAGCGCGACGACCAGTGTCGCCGCCATGAAGACGGCCTCGGTGGCCAGGGCGTACCCGGCCTGACGTTCCGAGGACAGGAACGCCGTCCAACTCGTCGTCCCGCGCAGCACCTCGCCGAGGCCGAACCAGTAGGAGGTGATCCCGGCGGATTCGATGTAGTCGGTGAACGGGGGAGAGTACCGCCCCAGGATCAGCAGCGGGCCGATCCACCAGAAGCAGGCCAGCACCCCGCCGGGCACCCACCAGGCGGCGAATCGCCAGGCGGTGCGACGTCGCAGTCGGGCGTCCTGCCCGGTGGCGAAGACCCCCTGGGCCAGCCACCACAGCACCGCCGGCACCACCGCGGCGAGCGTGGCGACCGCATTGACCGCCCCCAGGCACAGCACCGCGACCGCCGAGCCCAAGGCGGCGACCGCCAGTCGTCTGGCGGAGGGACGCCCCGGCAACTGCAGGACACGCACCACCGGCAGCATCACCCACGGCACCAGGGCGATGGTCCACGCCTCCGAGGAGATCGCCCCGAGGGTGGTCAGGATCCGCGGACTCAGCGCGAACAGCACCGCTGCGACGATCCGGGAGCCACGCGAACCCACCCTGGATGCCTCCAGGAGCTTCACCACCCCGGCGAATGCCAGGAACAGCAGCAGCGCCCACCACAGGCGCTGGACCAGCCAGTCCGGCAGGGGTTCCAGCACAGCAAAGAACAGGCCGTGCGGGAAGAGATACCCGTAGGCCTGGTTCTGCAGTTGGCCGAGGGGGAAGACGTCCGTCCACGGCGACAGTGCCTGCTGGAGGAACCCCCAGGGATTGGCGGTGAGGTCGTGCTTGGTGTCTGCGACGGTCAGTCCAGGGCCCTGTACCAGGGCGAGGACCAACCAACACAGTGCCGCGGCACCCCATCCGCGGCGGGAGAGGGTTGGTGCCACTAACGGTCTTCAGTCATGTTTCAGCGGCGCTCGCCGTACTGGATGGAGCCCATCACCGCGTCATCGACCGAGATGTTGTTGCTCGGCAGGTCGGTCGAGTCGGCGACCGATCCGGCGGCGAAAGCTCCGATACCACCGAGTACCACGCCGACTACGGCAGAGGCGATGGCGGGGCCCAGGGTGCGGCGCGGCTGTGAGTCAGTCTCGGTAGGCAAAGTTCGATCCCGTCGTCGGTCATC
The DNA here is from genome assembly GCF_052264515.1 of Candidatus Corynebacterium faecigallinarum. Taxonomy (NCBI): domain Bacteria; kingdom Bacillati; phylum Actinomycetota; class Actinomycetes; order Mycobacteriales; family Corynebacteriaceae; genus Corynebacterium; species Candidatus Corynebacterium faecigallinarum. The sequence goes on along the minus strand of NZ_JBQQOC010000010.1, from coordinate 5,334 downwards.
GGATGATGTCGGTTTGATTCTGTGGTGATACTACCCGGTGATCTACGGTGTGGGGGAGTTTTCCGCCGATTCGGTGGTGTCGGCCCCGTCCTCGTCATTCTCATCCACCGGCGGGACGATCAGGACCGGACACCCGGAATGCTTGATCAGGCTGTCCGAGACGCTGGACTGCAGCAGGGAACGCCACCCGCTCAATGCCCGTGAGCCGGCGACGATGATCGAGACGTCCAACTCACGGGAGGCGTCCACGATCGCGCTCCATACTGCGGTGGCAGATTCCACGAGGAAGGGCTCGGTGACGAAGCCGTGGCTCTCGGCCAGGGCGACGCCCTCGCGGCAGATCTCCACGGCATCGGTGTAGGCGGGGTCTTCAGTGTCGTCGCCGAGGCTCGACCAGTCGTGCTGCATCATGCCGCTCATTCCGGCGGTGCGGGCGGCCTGCCGGTGGATCGGCTCCCACACGGTGAGGATGTAGGCATTCTTCGCCGACAGGAAGCGTCCGGCGTAGTCGATCGCGCCGTTGGCCTCCTCCGAACCGTCGTAGGCGATGAGGACGGTGTCCCCGTCGAAGGAACCCAGAGAGGCGCCCGTGGCGTCAGCGGTGGTGTCGGGCTGGTTGCTGGTTGATTCGCTACCCATGCCCCCGAGCGTAGTACGGTCGGGGTTCCCACGTGGCCAACTCCCGGCCCCGCATTTCGCCCCCGCACGGAAAGGTGCCCGCCAGTGCGTCCCGCCCGTCCCCGTTCTGCCACCGCAACCACACCTGTCCGTGGATCCTGTGTCGCGTACCTGGCCGGTGTGGCCCTGGCCGGGGTCGTCGTCGCCGGTGCGTTGACCGCCTGCGGTTCAACGCAAGACGATTCGGACGACTCGACCCCGGCCGCCACAGCGTCGGGCACCGCCCCGGCCGCCACCGGGTCCGCCAGCAGTGCGCCCACCACCGATACCCCCGACACCGCGGCGTCCTGCGCGGTGCCGGAGGACCTGGCCCAGCTTGCCGGCTCGGCCCTGGCCGTCGGCGTCACCGGCTTCGACGATGCAGCGGCGGCCGTGGATGCCGGGGTGCGCCACATCTTCGTCGGCTCCGGCACCGACCTGTCCATCCTCGACGGCCAGGGTGACCCGGAGCGCAGCATCAGTGCCCTGAAGGACCGTGCACGTGCCGCCAACGAGACCAATGGTGTCAATGGTGACAATGGGGATGGCGCCGAACTCGCCGTATCCGTCGACGAGGAGGGCGGGCAGGTCCAGCGGCTGGCCGGGGTGATCGGTGAGGTGCCCTCGGCCCGACAGCTCGCCGAGACGATGGAACCCGGCCAGGTCATCGACCTCTTCGCCGAGCACGGCCGCAAGATGGCCGAACTGGGCATCACCATGGACTTCGCCCCGGTCGTCGACCTGGCCGGCGGCGAGCAGATCAGCGACAACGCCATCGGCGACCGGTCCTTCTCCGATGACCCGGCCGTGGTCACCGAGTACGCTGCCGCGGCCGCCCAGGGACTGCAGCAGGCAGGGGTCACCCCGGTGATCAAGCACTTCCCCGGCCACGGCCACGCCACCGGTGACTCCCACCACGGCACCGTGACCACCCCGCCGATCGACCAGATGGACGCCGACCTGCAGCCTTTCGCAGACCTGCTGAACGGTGAGGGGGATACCGACGGCCCCGGTATCGCGGTGATGGTCGGCCACATGCAGACCCCCGGGCTGGACGCCCCGGACGCGCCCGGAGCGTCCACCCCCGCCTCGCTGAACCCCGCGGTCTACGAGATGCTGCGCACCGGACTCGTCGGTGGCCCCGGTTTCGACGGCGTGATCTTCACCGACGATCTCACCGGCATGGCCGCGATCACAGACCTGCACTCCGGGCCGGATGCGGTAGTCGCCGCGGTGCGCGCCGGATCGGACGCGCCGTTGACCTCCACCGCAGCAAATGTACAGGCCACGGTGGATGGCATCGTCGCCGCGGTGGAGGAGGGCAGCCTGGACCGGGAACGCCTGGAGGAGACGTCCGCCCGCCAGTGCGCGCTGAACTGAGGCCTCACTGAGACCCCGAAACACCGACTCGGGGTGTCACCGCGCGGGGTGAACCACTAGGGTGTGTCACGTGACCAGCAATGACACCTGGGGCCGGACAGAAGATCCGGGCAACTCCCCGGCAGACGACACCGCGACGGCCGATGCACCCGGCCGGCGCAAGCGCAGCCTGTGGTGGCTGTGGACGCTCATCGGTGTCCTCGGACTCGGCGGCGTGCTCTACGCCACCGACATCATCATGAGCGAGGGCAATGTGCCCCGCGGCGTGACCGTCGGCGGTGTCGACATCGGCGACATGTCCTACTCCCAGGCCGAGGCGCGCCTACGCAATGAACTGGCCCCGGGCACCCGGGAGTCCGTCGAAGTCACCGCCGGTGACATGTCCACCAGCATCGACCCGATGACCTCCGGGCTCGCCGTCGACTGGGCCGGCACCATCGAGCAGGCAGGCCAGCAGCCGATGAACCCGATCACCCGGGTGATGAGCTTCTTCCAGGAGCGCGAGGTGGGCATCGTCAGCACCTTCGACGACGGACAGTTGGATACCACGCTCGAGCGGGTGGAGGGGGATCTGACCCGCGACCCGGAGAACGCCACCCTGGCCATCGACGAGCAGGGCGCCGCCGACATCGGCGATGATGTGCCGGGCCAGACCGTGGACACCGATGAGGTGCGCGTGGCGGTCAAGGACCACTGGCTCAACGCCGACCGCTCGGTGAGCATCGATGCGGAGGTGACCGAGGCGGACGTCCTGCGCGACGCCGCCGATGCCGCGGTCACCGAGTACGTCGACAAGGTGACCGACGGTGACGTGGTCTTCACCGGACGCGATGACACCGACGGGGTGATCACCCCCGGTGACATGGGCAAGATCGTCACCTTCGAGCCGGAGGACGGTGCGCTGGAGCCGGAGTGGAACACCGAGGCCGCCCAGGAGATCCTCTCCGAACATCTGGGGTCCACCGAGGTTGAGTTCCGCAACGCCTCCTTCGAGGCCGACGGCCGTGACCTGAAGGTCATCCCCTCCCAGGACGGTGTGCTGATCAACTGGGAGGACACCCTCGACCCGATCGAGGACAAGCTCATGGAGACCGGTGAGCGGACCAATGAGGTGGCCTACGACGAGAGGGACGCCACCTACACCACCGAGATGGCCGAGCGCGCCAGCTTCGATGACGTTGTCGGTTCCTTCTCCTCCGGAGGCTTCGCCTCCGACTCCGGGGTCAATATCCGCCGGACCGCCGAGCTGGTGGACGGGGCGATCGTGCTGCCGGGCGAGACCTTCAGCCTAAACGGCCACACCGGCCCGCGTGGCGAGGCCCAGGGCTTCGTGGACGCCGGCATCATCCAGGACGGCCGGGCCGACCGGGCCGTCGGTGGCGGTATCAGCCAGTTCGCCACCACCTTGTACAACGCGTCCTACTTCGCCGGTATGGAGGACGTCGCCCACACCCCGCACTCCTACTACATCGACCGGTACCCGGCCGGTCGTGAGGCGACGGTCTTCGAGGGTGCGATCGACCTGCAGTTCAAGAACACCTACGACACCCCGGTGCTGATCGAGGCCTCGGCGGACTCCAGCGAGGTGACCGTCCGACTGCGCGGGGTCAAGCACGTGGAGGTGGAGTCTGACTCGGGTCCGCGGACGAACTACACCGACCCGCAGCGCCGCGAGGTCTCCGGCGACGACTGCTCGCCGTCGAGCGGTGGGCGAGGGTTCACCATCACTGACACCCGTACGATCAAGGACCTGGATGGCGGGGTGGTCTCCCGCGAGACCACGACCACGGTCTACGACCCGCAGCCGATCATCACCTGCTCGGACTAGCGGTCGCTGGGGGTGCCGGGAGCGCGAAGTGGCACTGCAAGTGGTCGTCCGGTCAGTGTAAACGGCCGGAAAACCCCGGATTATTGGCCATCTACACTGACCAGACGACCATCCACACTGACCACGCGACCAGGTGCGATACCAGTCGGAGGGAGGGGCCCGCAGTGACGCGTCGAGGCAATTCTCCGCAACGACATCGAGCCCGTGACCAGATGGAGAGTCTGGTCACGGGCTCGAGTCACTCGGTCGTGGCGCGCCCCTCGCAGGAGATGAGGAAAAGGAGAGCAAAACTGGAGAGTGATGAGGGATAAGGAGAGGCAAGAAAGAGAGAGTCCGGCGGGGTTTCCATGGCGGGGACATCGGTCGCGGGGAGCGGCCGGTGTGACCGACGGCGACCGTGAGGTACGGCCGTCTGCGGTGGGTGCCATGGTCCGTTGAGGGGTGCAGGAATGCCGGACGAGGAAAGGCGAGGGGCCACTGTTGAGTTATGTGCCAGTGAGGGCAGACGCCCCAGGGTATGGTGGCAGGCCTTCCGGTGAGAGACGCTGAGAGACACCGGGATTGACGCTGGTCTGCCACGCTAGTTCGAGGAGAGAACCGGGTCGGAACGTCTGCTTCTCACTGGCGTGGCAGCAAGGTAGGCAGGTCACCTGGTCACCTGCAATGGGGTGGTGGGTGAACCGGGGGTGGTCGATCGGGTACCATGGGAGGGTATACTGTCGGAATTATGTCCTGGCAGTGCCAGTAAGAATGACGTTTTCACCAGGCAAAACCAGTATTCGTTCGGACTGCATCAGGTCGACCTTCGGGGGTGCCTCGGCGCTCTCGGGTCCATATGGCCCTGGCCCATTCGACAGTCTCGTAACAGCCTCGAAGCACATGCCCGGGTGAGTAACTCCGTCCGGTCAGCTGGTGGGAACCTTGACTGCAGGGACATCGGGCAACGGCCGGGTATTCGCGCCCTCACCGCGCCAGGGGGCGATGAACAGACCCGGGACCGGACGCAGTATCACCCACAGCAGAATGGCACCGGCCACCGCGGCCACGGTGAAGGCGATCGTCACCACGGTCGACAGCCCGAGGGAGAGCATCGGGGCGGAATCGTCCATCGGCCAGAGCGTGAGCAGGACGCCGATGACCGGCAGGTGGAGCAGGTAGATCGGTAACGTATGGCGTCCGAACCAGTCGAGACGCAGCCACGGCAGGTAGCGGGCGATCAGGGCCGACGCGATGATCCCGGTCGACATGCCCAACGCCGTCAGCGGGAGCCACGCCGGGGACGTGATCGCACCGCTGAGGGCGATGAGGATACCGAACGACACCACGAATGCTCCACCGACCAGGACCAGCATGGCCACCGAGACGCGGTCGGCTGCACGTTTAGGTGACAGTTGTTAGTCACGCCGCGAGGGCGACGTCCTTGGTCATGATGGCCTCGAATTCGATCGGGGTCAAACGTCCCAGACGGC
>NZ_JBQQOC010000009.1:0-123015 GCF_052264515.1 Candidatus Corynebacterium faecigallinarum | reverse complement strand
CCCGTCCACATCAGTCTCAGAAATGACGGGATCACACTAGGCCATCAGCCCCAAACTTCAGGGCACCAGGGCGTTGTCCAGCAGCGCGCTGGGGGCGTTCTCCGGGGAGGAGGACGCGATGCCCTCGCTGCGGGCCCCGAGCTCGCCGCCGTAGATCTGGCGGAAGCCGGTGAGTGCGGCGGCGTAGTGGCTGATGGCGGCCTCGTAGGTCACACCGATACCGCCGTGCAGCTGCACCGCTTCTTCAGCGATGGTGCGGGCCTGTCCCAGCAGGAAGTTGTGGGAGTCCAGGGCGGTGCGGGTCAGCGTGTCCAGGTCCTCGGTGGAGAGGGTGTCGACGGTGCCGGGGAAAGCCTCGGCGACGGCGGTGGCCCACAGCGAGGTGGAGCGTGCCAGCTCGACGTCGGAGTACATCTGGGCGGCGCGATGCACCAGCACCTGGAAGCGGTTCAGGGTGACACCGAACTGCTTACGCACCTTGAGGTACTCCACGGTGGTCTTCAGTGCGGTCTCCATGAGGCCGACGGCGCGTCCACCCTGGGCGATGCGTCCCAGGGCCACGGCGCGGCGCAGGGACGCATCGACGGTCTCGGCACCGGCGTCACCGAGACGCTCGGCAGCAGCGCCGTCGAAGGTGACGGTACCGGTGCGGACCCACTCGGCGTCGCGGTGGATCTCGACGGAGACTCCGTCGGCGTCCGCGGCGACGAGGAAGACGCCCGGGGTTCCGTCGGCGACGGCGGTGACCAGGAAAGCGTCCGCATTGTCGGCGAGCACCACGGCACGCTTGGCTCCGGTCAGTGCGCCACCGGTGACCGTGGCGGTACGTGCGGCCTCCCAGCCGGTACCGGTCTCGGCGTGGGCGAACGGGACGACGGCCTCACCGGCGGAGATGCCGGCGAGCCACTCCTTCTTCTGGTCCTCGGTTCCGAGGTCGGAGATGATCCACGAGGGGACGTAGGCGGCGTCGGTGGGCGGCTCCGGGGCACCGAGGGTGCCCAGCGTGTTCGTGGTGGCCCAGACCTCGGCGATGCCGGCACCGACACCGTCGTAGTCTTCGCCGACCGGCAGGGCGGTCAGGCCCATCTCAGCAGCCTGGGTCCAGAGGTCACGGCGGAACTCGAGGGCAACCTCGGGGGCCTCTCCCCCGGCGGTCGGGTCTCCATCGGTGGAGGAGAAGAGATCACGGACGCTGTCCGCGAGCATCTGCTGTTCATCATTGAGTGAAAGATCCATTGTTCTGACCTCCTAGAGTCCGAGAATTGCCTTGGCGATGACGCCGGCCTGCACTTCGTTGGTGCCGCCGTAGATGGAGACCTTGCGGTTGTTGAGGTACTCGACGATCGGGTCGCCGTCGTGGTCCTCGGCGGTGGCAGGGGCACCGGTGATCTCCACGGCGTCGGACCCGAGGGCGGTGACCGCCAGGTCGTTGAGCTCCTGGAGGATGCGGCTGCCCTCGATCTTCAGCAGGGAGGACAGCGGGGAGGGCTTGCCGCCCTCACTGGCGGCGGTGACGCGCAGCATCGTGGCCTCGAGGGCGGTGAGGCGCAGCTTGACGCCGTAGAGGCGGCTGCGGAACTCCGGATCCTCGATGACCTTGTGACCGGCGACCTCACGGTCGGCGGCGGCGGAGACCAGGGCGGTGTACATACGCTGGCTGGAACCCACCTGGGCCATGCCGTTGCGCTCGTTGCCGAGGAGGAACTTGGCGTAGGTCCAGCCCTTGTTCTCCTCACCGACGAGGTTCTCGACCGGGATGTGGACGTCGGTGAAGAAGAACTCGTTGACCTCGACGGAGCCGTCGATCAGCCGGATCGGCCGACGCTCGATGCCCGGGGTCTCCATGTCGACGAGAAGGAAGGAGATGCCCTTCTGCGGCTTGTCGGCGGTCGGGTCGGTGCGGGCCAGGAGGAACATCCACTCACCGTGCTGGCCGAGGGTGGTCCAGGTCTTCTGGCCGTTGACGACGTAGTGGTCACCGTCGCGGACCGCGGTGGTCTTCAGGCCCGCGAGGTCGGAGCCGGCGCCGGGCTCGGAGAAGCCCTGGGACCACCAGATGTCGAGGTTGGCGGTCTTGGCGAGGAAGCGGTCCTTGAGCTCCTCGCTGCCGAAGTGGGCGATGACGGGCCCGACCATGCCGGTGTTGAACGGCAGGGGCTCGGGGATGCCGGCCCGCTGGAGCTCATTGGTGTAGATGTGGGACTGGGTCGGGGTCCAGTCCTGTCCGCCGTACTCGACCGGCCAGTGGGGAACGGCCACGCCGTGCTTGTTGAGCACCTGCTGGGAGTCGATGATGTCCTGGCGGGTGACCTGGCCAGCGCGGTAACGGTTGCGGATCTCTTCCGGGACTTCCCGGAAGATGGCGCGCAGGTTGTCGCGGAACGCGATCTCCTCCGCTGTGAGCTCCAGATTCATCCGTGTTACTCCTCACGTTGTCATGCGGCAGGTGTTCTTCGTCACTGCCACGGGGGATACCTGGTGAGCCTACCTAGCCGCGTCAACACCTGGAGAACTTCCGGCTGAAGTTCGGTTCAATCACCCCCGTGTGAGACGCGCTTTCGCCACCGATCGAAAATGCTGGGCTGACCTCACATGACCGACGCTGCCACCGTCGACATCGGCCGGGACACCGGTCAGCGAAATCGGCCGGGGCTGGTCTCGGGGCTCGGCGCACCGCAGTACCGACTGCGCCGCCCACGACTGGACACGAAGGAAGACCTCCGGTTACTCCGGAGGTCTTCCTTTCTGTGTGGTGTCTGTGTGGTGCTACGCTGCTGCGCTCACCCGCTCGACCTGCAGGGCGAACAGCTCGGCCAGGACGGCTGGATCGACGTCCCCTTGGCTGGTGACGTTCACACGCACACCATTGACGACACCGGTGGCGTTGTACTCCTCCACCGGAATCTCCTGGCCCATCATGGACTGCGTCCCGGTGGAATGGGTGGTGAAAAGGTCATCCACCCCATCGACCTCGATCCCCTCCAGGTCCCAGTCCTCGGTGGTCAACCTCATCTCCAACGTCTCCCCTTCCATGTCCAGGGTTGCGGTCACCTCCCGGCACGCATCCTGGTCAGGCAGTTCCGGGGCATCCGCATCCGGGGAGAGCACCACATTGTAGGAAGATGGGGTTGCCGTCGCCGTCGGGTCGGCGAGCATGTCCTCCATGTCACCTATCTCTTCGGACATGAACGCCGCGCCACGGGATACGTCCAGCAGTTCCTGGTTGCCACCCAAGGCCTCCATCGCGCCACCCATCACTTCAGCGCATTCCTCGGGCTCCCAGGTGAACTGTCCCATCATGTCGGCGATGGCGCTGTTGAAGTCCTCCTGAGCCTCCCCGAGCATCCGTAAGGGGTCACCGGCGAAGGCATAGCCCTCGGGGCTGTCGTCCCCGGTCAGGATCACGGCGGACAGGTCGACCGGCGACTCCGCAGCGTCAGCATCGGAGCCTGCGGAGGCGACGGCGGTGCCGTCGGCGGAGTCATTCCCGGAGCCATCGCCCGAGTCATCGTCAGAGCACGCCGCCAGGGAGAATGCCGTCACCGTGGCGGTCGCCATCGCCACCACAGGGCGACGGACGCGCCAGCGTGACGCGGACATGGTGTTGCTCATGATTGCGGGTACCTCTCGTCAGGCTCCGCCGTCGACGAGCGCGGAGGGAATCACGTCAGTTTCCCTCCTGATAGTAGTGCTTCAGCCCTCCAGCCGCTGGGCCTGCGCCTCGGCGACGCTGACCAGCGTCGCCTGATCGACGTCGCCGCCACCCATCACGGTGAAGCTGACACCGTTGACCACACCGTTGACGCTGGTCTGCGTGGCAGTGGTCTTCTGTGGGCCGATGCCGATGGTGGTGTCGATCGAGGTCCCACTGACCTGTTCGGCACCGTTGACGGTCACCGGAACGTCCTTCGACGTGGTGGTGATGCTGAACGGGATCTCCTGGGCCTTACCGTTGGCCGAGATGTTGGCACAGTCATTGGGCTCGGTGTCGGTGCCGGGCGAGACGGCGACGAGGATGGATGCCTCCTCACCCCGGACGTAGTTCGTGGTCCGGGCATCGGTGTCGGTGGCCTCGCCCTGGAGCCGCTGGTTCAGGACGTCCTTGCAGTGTGCCGGCTCGAAGTCCATCGCATTGAGCATCTCCACGGTCCCCTCCGGCATCTCGGTGTCGCCACCCTCATTCTGCGCGAATGTGAATCCGGCCGGGGCATCATCGGGCCCCAGTAGTGCGGCGTTGAGGTCGACCGGCTCATTGGTGTCGGTCCCGGCACGCTCGGATGCGTCGGTCTCCGAAGCCTCGCTGGCGTCGGGGTTCTCGGACGGAGTGTCGCTCTCGGACGAGCTGGGGGCCCCAGACGATTCCTGCGCGGTGGAACTGTCCGAGGCGGTGGCGGACGACTCCGACGCTGAACCGGTCGTCGCGGCGTCGTCACTGTCGGAGGAGCACGACGTCAGTACCGTCCCGGTGGCCAGTATGAGGGCGAATGCCCCGGTCTGCAGTGTCCTGCGCGACATAGAAGAGAACTCCTTGGAGAGTATTGTGCGGCCGACGACTCCGGTCGCCGACCACGCGAATGAATCACATGACGAGCCTACGGGTTAGTGCAGCCTGACGCGAAAGTTCGGCGGAAGGTTCCGTAGCGGTGTCCCTCACGCTCACGCCCACACCGGACCCCCTCGCACCATGCGCTACCTCAGTACCGCCGTGAGTTCTGCTGCTGCGGCGCGAGGGTCCACCGCCCCGGTGATCGGTCGGACGACCACGGCACGCACCGTGGTTTCCCCCGCCCCCGGCGCGGCGTGTGCCCCTGCCTGCGCCGCCGCCTGCACCTGCGGGAGAGTCTCGACATTGACCCCGCCGATGGTGAACCAGACCTTGTCCCGCTGGGCAGGGTCGTCCGCCGCAGCCAGCATTGCCGCAGTCTCGCTGACCAGCTCCAGCCCTGTTGCGGCACGCCCCGGCTTTGTCGGGGTCTCCCACAGCGGGCCGGTGCAGAAGTAGTCCAGGTCGGCGTCCTGCATCGCCGCACGAGCCTGGGCCAGCGAATGGGTCGACAATCCCAGCAGCACCTCGGGGCCGAGCAGGGTGCGTGCCTGGGCGATGGTCAGGTCGTCCTGCCCGACGTGGAAGACATCGGCTCCGACGAGGGCGGCGACGTCTGCCCGGTCGTTGACGGCGAAGAGCTTCCCGTGCTCGCGGGCGACTTCGGCAAGCACTTCCAACGCGGCGATCTCCGCGCTGGTGTCGAGCCCCTTGTCCCGCAGCTGGATGATGTCCACCCCACCGTCATAGGCGGCGTGCAGGAAGTCGCGCAGGTCGCCCTGCAGGGCCCGTGCGGGGGTGCACAGATAGAGCCGTGCGTCCTCCAGTTGGGCGACGCGGGAGACACGTGTGGCCTGACGGTCGGCTGAGTCGGTGGCAGCGGAAGCGCTGGAGGCTACCCCGGGGAAACGGTGGTCCATAGGGAGCCATGCTAGTCACCGCACAGGGGCGCCCAGAGGAGGTGCCCGGAGAAGGCGTCCGGAATAGTGTCCGCCCCCGAGCCGTTGTGCCCCACGTACACCCGTAGATCTCTCGCAACCTCATACAGGAGGACAAGGATGACGAACGTTCTCATCATCGGCGGCCACGGCAAGGTCGGCCTGCTGGCAACACCGAAGCTGGTGGACAAGGGTTTCCAGGTCACTTCGCTGATCCGTAACCCCGACCAGGTTCCCGCGATCGAGTCGCTGGGGGCCAACGCGCTGGTCCAGGATGTCACTACCCTCGACGCCGCAGGGTGGGACGATCTGCTCGGCCGCTTCGACGTGGTCGTCTGGTCCGCCGGCAATGGTGGACGCGGTGGCCAGGACGTGACCTACGCCGTCGACCGGGACGCAGCCCTGGCCGTGGTGGATTCCCTGGAGCGCCTCGCCGCGTCCGGCACCACCCCGCGCTACATCAACGTGTCCTACGCCGGGGCTACCCAGCACAGCGTCCCGGAGGAGGACTCCTTCTTCGCCTACGCCGACGCGAAGAAGACCGTGGATGAGCGGTTGAACTCCACTGAGGGGCTGGAGTACCTCATCCTCGGCCCGGCCGCGCTGACCGAGGAGACCGCCACCGGGTGGGCCCCTGTCGGTGCCGATGTACCGCGGGAGCAGTGGACCACCGCCCGTGACCTCGTCGCCGATGTCATCACCGAGTTCGCCGGACGCGACAACCTGCCGGAGAACCGCACGGTCGAGTTCATCGACGGTGAGCGTCCGGTCAGCGAGATCTAGGTGTAGTTCCCCGCGAGGGGCGGCCACTGACCCGCTGTGGCCTCCACTGCCCCTCGCACCGGCCTCCACCATCCCCGAACCTCACCTGAACTCCTCTCACTCCCGCTCCCGGGTGGTTTCAACCCCCTGTCGCCACCCGGGAGCGGGAGTCACAGTGTGCCGGTGGCTGAAAGCCGTACCACTTGGCATTCCGCAGGCCGTATAGTCGATCTTATTTGCACTAGTTGTACTAGTTTCTCTATGCTCGAGTCATGCTCATCGTCATCGACCATTCGGACGCGTCTCCGATCTACCGGCAGATCGTCCGGCAGGTCTCCGACCAGATCGGCTCCGGGCAGATCCCGGCCGGCGAGAAACTTCCCACGGCCGGAGAACTGGCCGACTCCCTCGACCTCAACCGCAACACCGTCCTGCAGGCCTACCGCGAACTACGCGACAACGGTGCCATCGAGCTGCGCCGTGGTCGTGGCGCAATCGTCCTGGACTCCGACACCAGCACAGACCTGGTGACTGATGCCGTGGCGAAACTGGCCTCCTTGGCAGATCAGCAAGGAGTCCCCCTGTCCCGGATCACCGCCATGCTCAACGAGAAGGGCCTGTCATGACCCGACGCGTCAGCATTCCGCTCGCCGGCCTGATTCTCGGCTCGTGTGTGTGGGCCTCGATCCTGGCCGCCAATGTCCCGGACCCGATGGCCATCCATTGGTCCGGCGACGGAACGGCAAACGGATTCTCCTCCCCCGCCTCGGCCATCCTCCTACTCACCGGCCTCTCGCTGGGGACACTGCTCGTCTTCGCCGCCCTCACCCGCAGCGGATTCAGCACACCCCGCGCCGCGCGAACCAATGCGGCGATACTCGGCTGGACGGTGGCACTGGTGATGACCCTTCAGGTGCGGATCTTCGTGGACCAACAGGGGCTGACTGATGCCGCTGCCGCCCGGATCAGCACCTCGACCATCTGGTGGGCGGCAGTTCTCCCCGTCCTCATCGCTGTCGTACTCGCTGTGGTGGCCGGTCGATCGGTGATTGACGATGATCTAACGGACGAACCGGTCGAGATCGACCAGACCACCGGGAAGATCAATGCACCGGAGAATGCGTCGGTGGTGTGGTTCCGCACCGAAATCATGGGGACCTGGGTGCAGGTGTTCATTGTGGGGGTGACGGTCGGAACCACGATCCTGTGTCTCGCCAGCGGGGTACCGGTGTGGTCGGTGGCCCTCCTCGTCGCGATCATCGTCGTCGCGTGCCTGGGCTCCTGCATGTGGAGAATCCGGGTCGACTCCCGGGGGTTCAGCTACCGGTCGTTACTCGGGATCCCGAAGGCACTTGTCCCCTTCGACGAGATCAGCCATGCCGAGCCCGTGACGATCCGGCCCGGCGAGTGGGGCGGCTGGGGTTGGCGCCTCAACGGCAGCGGTACCGGCCTCATCACGAAGTCAGGGCCAGGTATCCGCATCACCCGGACCAATCGGCACACGATCGAACTGAACTGTGACGATGCCCGGCGCGGCCTCGCGGTACTGGAACACTACGGGGTGCACATCTCCAGCTAGCGCGGGAATGCGCGCGATGAAGTGCGCACGTGCGGAAAAAGCCTTCCTACTGGCTCCGGGCCATGTCGATCATGACTTTGACTCCCAGGCCGGCCTTGTTGGCGCCGTCGACGAGGATGTCGGTGCCGGTGAGGTGCCCTGCGTCGCGCCCCACGGCGAAGGCCAGCACGGCGGCGATCTCGTCCGGCGTCCCGAAGCGCTTCAGTGCCGCGTATTCGACCATCTTCCCGAAGCCGTGGTCCTCCTCAAGCTGGCCCATGTCGGTGTCGAAGGACCCCGGGGACACCGACAGGACACGGGCGCCCTTCGCGCCGAACTCCGCGGCGATCTTCGCCGAGTACCAGATCACGAACCCCTTGGAACTGGAATAGGCCATGCCGGGTCGCGACGCCTCCGGTGCGATCCGCGTCCCCTTCACCAGCTTGGCCGCGAGAGCATCCACGTCGGTGAGCGCCTTGGCATAAGTCCGGGTGGGCTGCAGGGCCTGCGGGGTCATGTGACCGGCGATGGAGGCGACGTTGACCAGCGCATCCCCCCCTCCTCTGCGATGCGAAGGTACTCCCGAGCGATATTGACGGTGCCGACGGCGTTGACACGGACGATGAACTCGGCGTCCCCCATCTGCGGACTCACCCCGGCCGAATGCACCACGGCACGGACGTGACCGAAGCGTTCTGCCTCGGTGAACAGCTCACGGACATTGTCCCGGTCGGTGATGTCGGCGACGACGGTGCGTGCTTCGATTCCGTCTGCGGCGAGAGTCTCGGCTGCTGCAGAGAGCTTGTCACCGTTGACGTCGGTAAGCACGATCGTGTGGTCAGCGACGAGTTTCCTGGCGGTAGCCAGTCCCATGCCGCCGGCTCCTCCGGTGATGATGGCTGTGTCGGTGTTCATACCTCCAGCATGCGCGCGATCCAGAAGCCTGCGAGCTGGTAGCATCGGGCATTCTCCCCCCCGACGACCGACAACCGACAACCGACAACCGAGGCAACGGCGGAATCATGACGGCATCTCACCAGGGATCTGCTTCGACCCCTCCGACAACCTCGCAAACATGGTCCGCCTGGAACAGGCTGACGTGGCCGGTCATGGTGCTCATTGTGGGCTCACTGCTGGCCGCTGCCGTACTCCTCATCATCTCCGACTCCCCCTGGTGGTTCACCGTTCCGGTCCTTGCCGTCATCGCCTTCGCCGCCACTGCCCCGGTGTGGCGGATGCGGGTCGACAACGAAGGCTTCCACGTGAGCACCTGGGTAGGCGTCCCACGACAGACGGTCCCCTACTCCGACATCGAGGCCGTCGCCCCTGTCGCCGTCAACATCTGGGACTGGGGAGGCTGGGGCTGGCGCAAGAGCATCCAGGGAACCGGACTGATCACCCAGAGCGGGCCTGGCTTCCGGATCATTCTGCACGACGAGAAGATTGTCGAGGTCTCCTGTATCGACAACGCCCAGGCAGATGCTGCGGTAGAAGCAATCACTGCCCACCTGGGCGACCACCACCCCTGATTCCCTGGCTCCCTGAACACCTGCCACCACATGAGATGTCCGAAAGGTGGGATGGATCGTCGTTCCTGGGGCGAAAACCCATCGAATGGTCCCACCTGTCCGACACCGGGTGATCCCACCTGTCCGACACCGGGGTCCGACATCGAAGCGTCCAGTGCCTGTGTGGTGAAATAGGCAGTGGAATAGTAGTTACAAAGAACCCAGCGAGAACAGCACTGCGGGAGCCCCTGACACCGGGGCTGAGAGGGCCGGGGCACCGGCCGACCGTTCACACCTGATGCGGATCATGCCGCCGGAGGAAAAGATGCAGCCAGCCATTGGCACAGGTGCCGACACCATCGTCGTCGGCGCGGGAGTCGCCGGACTCACCACCGCCTGGAACCTACGCCGTGCAGGTCAGACCGTCACCGTCGTGGACCCGACCCCGGGTAACGGCGCCAGCCATGCCGCCGCCGGGATGATCGCCGCGGTCAGTGAGGTCGTCTACCAGCACGACACGATGCGGGAGCTCATGGTCGCCTCGGCGGCGGCCTACCCGGGGTTCATCGCCGAGCTCGAGGACGCCGTGGGCCACCCGGTGGGATACCGCGACACCGAGACCCTCGACATCGGCGCACACAGCGGTGACCGTGGCGCTTTCGCCGACCTCGCCGATCTGCAGCGGGCCAGCGGTATGCAGGTCGAGCAGCTGACCACCCGACAGGCCCGCAGGCTCGAACCCGCCCTCTCCCCCTCGATCTCCGGGGCATTCCTGGTCAGCGACGACCACCAGGTCAATCCACGGGTGCTCATCCCCGCCCTCATCGAGGCCTTCACCGCGCCGTCTGAACCCGGTTCGCCGCAGGGCAGTCTGGTCCAGCAGCGGGTCATGTCGGTGCTGCGTGCCGGTCTGGACAGTAACCAGGTCGCCAACCAGGGCGCCAACCAGGGCGCCGTACGGGTCACCGGGGTACGCCTCGACGACGACACCGAGTTGCAGGCGGACACCACTGTCCTGTGCCCCGGGTTGTCACTGGACAGCATCGAGGGGCTTCCCGAGGCCGCCAGTGTGAAACTGCGTCCGGTACACGGCGACATCCTGCGGGCCAGGCTGAAACCCGACCACCCACTTCTGATCGAGCGCACCATCCGCGGACTGGTCGACGGCCGTCCGGTGTACCTGGTACCGCGCACGGACGGGAAGATCGTCATCGGCGCGACCGAGCGCGAGGACGGCTTCGACGGGGTCACCCTGGAGGGGGCCTACCAGCTGCTACGCGATGCCCAGGTGCTTGTCCCGGGGGCCGCGGAGCTGGAACTCACCGAGATCCTGGCGCGTGCCCGGCCCGGCACTCCCGATGACCTGCCCTACATCGGACACCTCGACGGGGTGGACGGGGTGGTCGTCTCCACCGGCTACTCCCGCCATGGCGTCCTGCTGGCCCCGTTGGGCGGACGCCTCACCGCATCACTGGTGACCGGCACCCCAGACGCCGCAGGCGCCCCAGCCACCACAGCGACCGACCAGGCCATCCTGGCCGCCACCGACCCCAACCGTTTCGCAGCATCTTCAGTATCTTCAGCATCTTCAGCGAGGACCTCATGAGCATCACCGTCACCGTCAACGGCGACCCCCGTACCGTCGCCGACACCACCACCGTCGCCGACATCGTCACCGACGTCACCGGGCACTCCCCCGACGACGACCAGGTCGGTGTCGCCGTCGCCCACGACTCCGCGGTCGTCCCGCGCAGCCGCTGGACCACGACCGTGCTCGGCGAGGGCGCCGAGATCGAGATCATCACCGCAATGCAGGGAGGCTAAGACCGTGACCGCCACAGATTCACTCACCATCGGCTCCACCACCCTTCAGTCCCGCCTGATCATGGGCACGGGCGGGGCGACCTCGATGACTGTGTTGGAGGACGCGCTGTCCGCCTCCGGGACCCAGCTGACCACCGTGGCGCTGCGCCGCTTCGACCCCTCCACCGGCACCTCCCTGTTCGGACTGCTCAACAAGCTGGGCATCGACGTCCTGCCGAACACCGCCGGCTGCTACACCAGCCGCGACGCCCTGCTCACCGCCCAGCTGGGCCGTGAGGCGCTGGGCACCAACCGGGTGAAGCTGGAGATCCTCGCCGACGACCGCACACTGCTGCCGGATGTCGTGGAACTCGTCGACGCCACCGAACAGCTCACCAACGACGGTTTCGAGGTCTACGCCTACACCTCCGACGATCCGGCCGTCGCCCTGGCCCTGGAGTCCGCCGGTGCCGTCGCGGTGATGCCGCTGGGCTCGCCGATCGGAACCGGGCTGGGCATCCTGAACCCGCACAACATCGAGCTGATCTGCGCCCGCGCCTCGGTCCCGGTGATCCTCGACGCCGGGGTCGGCACCGCCTCCGATGCCGCGCAGGCCATGGAGCTGGGCTGCGACGGTGTGCTGCTCGCCAGCGCGGTGACCCGCGCGCAGGACCCGGCGGCGATGGCCACCGCCATGCGCCATGCCGTCACGGCGGGACATCTCGCCCGGCATGCCGGACGCATCCCCAAGCGCGGCCTGGCCGACGGGGCACTGGCGTCCTCCCCGATGGAGGGACGTATCGCCGCCGGTTCCAGCCGGGAGGCCGAGTCGCTGTGACCGTAGAGTCGCCGAAATCGCCGAAGTCCCTCCCATTCGCCCCGCTCGTCGAGCCCGCTGCGGAACTCACCCGGGACGAGCTGGTGCGCTACGCCCGCCACCTCACCCTGGAGCACATCGGACATGAGGGTCAGCGTCGGCTGAAGAACGCCCGCGTGCTGGTCACCGGTGCCGGCGGGCTGGGTTCCCCGGCCCTGCACTACCTGGCCGCCGCCGGGGTGGGCACCATCGGGATCGTCGACGATGACGTGGTCGATGTGTCGAACCTCCAGCGTCAGGTGGTCCACGGTGTGTCCGACATCGGTCGGGCCAAGGTGGAGTCCGCGGCTGACGCGGTGGCCCGGATCAACCCGCTGGTCACCGTGGAGCAGCACCATACCCGCCTGACCGCGGACAATGCCGTGAACATCGTCGGCGCCTATGACCTGGTGATGGACGGGGCGGACAATTTCGCCACCCGCTACGTGGTCTCGGATGCCTGCACCCTGACCGACACCCCGTGTGTCTGGGGCTCGATCCTGCGTTTCGACGGACGGCTGTCGGTCTTCGCCAACGGCCCCGGCCACGACGGCATCAGCTACCGTGACCTGCATCCGGACGCCCCCGCCCCCGGCGAGGTGCCCAGCTGCGCCGCCGGTGGGGTCGTCGGCGCGCTGCCCGGCACCATCGGCTCGCTGATGGTCACCGAGGCGATCAAGCTGATCAACGGCACCGGAAGCCCGCTCTTCGGTCGCCTGCTGATCCACGACGGGATGGCGATGACCTTCCGCGAACTGACGATCCTCCCGGATCCGGACGCTCCGCTGGTCACCGCGGTGAACGACGGTGTCGGTGACGCATGCGCCGTGGCAACGGGTGCAGGGGCCTACCCGACCGTCTCACCGGAGGAGCTGCAGTCCCGGCTGGACACTGGTGCTGTACTGGTCGACGTCCGTGAGCCCTGGGAGCGCGAGATCGTGTCCATCCCGGGTGCGCTCGCCGTCCCACTGGCCGAGCTGCAGGACCGTGGCGCCGAGGCACTGCCGGACGCCACCCGTGGCCGCGACGTGGTCTTCCACTGCAAGGCCGGCAGCCGCTCGGAACAGGCGTTGGACGCGGTGGCGTCCTACTTCGGCACCCGGGAGGAGAACGCCGCGCATCTGGCTGGCGGCGTATTGGCCTGGGTGCATAACCTGCATCCGGACCTTCCGACCTACTGATCAGCCGCCTTGGCGTCGCGCCAGCGCACCATCTTCACCCGGCTGACCAGTAGGCCGACGATGCCGAGCGCCCAGACCACCCCGAGGGCGCACCAGGCGACCCGGAAGTCACCCCAGGTGTAGGTGTCGCCGTCGGCCGAGAAGTCCAGCACCAGGCCGACGAGCTGTGAGGCCACCATCGCCGCCAGGAATCCACCCATGTTCGACAGGCCGGTGGCCGTGGCGGTGAACCGGCGGTCCACTTCTTCGCGGACGGTGTCGAAGCCGTAGTTCGCCACCGGAGCGAGCCCGGGCAGGATGATGTTCAGCGCGAGGATCGCGGCGAAGCCACGCGGGGCGTCCGGCAGGAAGAAAACCACCCAACTGGCCGCGACCAGGACGGTCGCCACCAGGGTGACCAGCGAGCGGTTGCGTCCGGCCCTGGCGGAGATGATCCCGGCGAACGGCCCCACCACCACGCTCACGGCCATATTGAGCACCAGCACGGTGGAAGCCTGCGCCTCGGACAGGCCCATGCCCAGGGTCATCAACGGCTTTCCCCAGAGCAGAGTGAACACGATCTGACTCATCAGCGTGAAGTGGACGAAGAACCCGATCCAGCAGGCCGGGTGCCGCACCACCACCGACAGGGTCGTCCCGATACTCGGCCGGGCTGCTACTGCACCGGTCGTGCCGGTCTGGCCGGTCTGTCCTGCCGGGGTGGGGTCCGGGGTGTCGGCGACTGCCAGCCAGACCAGGATGGCGACGAGCACGCCGAAACCACCCAGGCTGGCGAAGGCGACCGTCCAGCCCTGTGAGTGCAGCAGCAGGGTGAAGGGCACCGCCGACATGAACTGTCCGACATAGCCCAACCCGCCGGTGAGCTGGGTGAACACCGGGGTCTTGCGCATCGGGATCCAGGCGGGCAGGATCCGCATCACCGACAGGAAGGCGGTGGCGTCCGCCGTTCCGACGATTACCCGCGCGATGATCGCCACCGGGTAGGACGATGTCGCCCCGAGCAGAACCTGTCCGATCCCCATCAGCAGGGCGCCGGCCACCAGCATCCGGCGTGGGCCGAAGCGGTCGATGAGCATCCCCATCGGGATCTGCGCGCAGGCGTAGACCCCGACCTGCACCGAGGTGAACACCGCCAGGCGGGAGGCGTCGATGCTGAAGTGGTCCATCGCCTCGACCCCGGCGACACCGAGGGAGGTCCGGCCAGTGATCGCCAGGATGTAGGCGACCACGGCCGCGCCCCAGACGGCGAGGGCGCGACCGCTCAACGCGTCGGACGCGCGCCCCACCGACTGGTGAGGTGTCGCGGAGGGGTCTGGTGAAGCGGGCATGACTCCCCACCTTAGCCCCTGTAGGTCCTGTGGTCAGACCGAGAGGTGGGTCACCAATTTACCGCCTGACCTCTTAACTTGTTCACCTGTCGCACAATACTGCGGCGATCGTGTCGAGCGGGGCGAGCGCCTGGTCCAGGACGCCACCCTCCGACCACAGGGCAACCCATTCGGACTCGACGTCCCCGTTGCCGCGGACCTGGTCGAGCGCGGCGAGAGCACGATCACGGATCCCCTGGTCGAGGGTGAGATCAGCGGCCCGGGTCTCGGCAAGACTGTGTGGCCCGTACGAGGAGTCGATCTCGTAGGACGGATCGACCAACGCCGCCAGCACCGCGGCTGCGGCCACCGCCGGGGTGCTGGTGTCCATCTCGATGTAGCCGTCGTCGGCCTCGCCCGCGACAGCGGCGAAGGCGCGGTCGATGAATGCCAGCCGCTCGTCGACCGGTGAGTCGTCGAAGCCGAAGACCCAGTCACCGGCGTCGTCGTTGTCGAAAGGTCCCATCTCCCAGACGCCCATGGCGTTGCCCGCTCTCGCTATTTGTTTCCGGTGTTTGTTGTAGGTGGTTGTTGCAGTTGATCGCCGAGAATACCACCATGACCAGCAGCTCCTGTCCTGACAGCAGAGTCAGACGAGGCCGGCCACTCCGCGGACCAGCACCGCCGCAGCGCCAGCCCCGGCGACGGCCAGGGACAGCTTCCTGGCCTTGTCCCGGTCGACCCGTCCCGACAGGCGGGCGCCGATGGTGATACCGATGACCATGGCGAGCAGACCTCCCGGCCAGATCCCCCAGGGCTGGCCGGAGATGTCACCGGCGTCGGTGAGGAACTTAATCAGGAAGCTGACCACACCGGAGACGACGAACAAGGGCTGCAGTGTCGCGACGAAGCTGCGCTGGTCCCAACGGGCGGCCTGGGCATACACCGTGATCACCGGACCGGCGACCCCGGAGAGGGTGTTGGTGAAACCACTGACGGCACCGGTGACCACCGCGGGTGCCGGCCCCGTCGCCAGGGGCACGAACTTCAGCCCCACCGTGGTGATCAACAGGGCGATGACCAGTAGCACACCGACCACGAGCTGCAGTCCCGGGAGGGACATGGAGTGGATCAGCCAGGCTGCGGGCACTGCCCCGACGACCATCACCGGACCGATGAGAGCGAACTTCCGCCAGTCGACGTCCTTCCGCACAGACAGGGTGGACAGCGCGGCATTGACCGCCGCCAGTGCGTTGATGACCATCACCCCGTCCACCGGGCCCATGACGATACTCAGCACCGGGGCACCGAGGAGTCCGACCCCCATCCCGGAGACCCGCTGCATGCACGACCCGATGAGGATGGTCACGAAGACCAGGATAACGATGTCCACTGCCCCCACCTTATATGTTCCTGAAAACAAGCGGCCGGCTGGTGTGCTGCCCACGTGCTGTCCGCGGCACTATTGACGTCTCCGCGCGCAGCGGTGCCCCACGGCTAGAATCGCCGACTGTGAGCCCCGCCGCGTCCCCACCACCCACCACGCCTACTGCGCCGCCGTCGCCCCGGCGCGGTGTCGCCCGCTGGATGTCGCACCCACTCGTGGTGGCACTCGGTTGGGTCGTCGCCCACGTGATCCCGGTGTACTGGGTCAGCCACGACGGGGAAGCCCTGGGGGACGTCCGCTACTACCGGTGGGGCATGACCGGGCAGATGGACGGTGCGATGGACGAGTACCCGGAGGTGGGCACCTGGCCGGTGAAACTGGTGCACCTCCTCACCGGGCCAGAGTTGACCGATGTTGCGGAGTCCCGGTTCATTGCCGGGTTCATCCTGCTCAATATCCTCACTTCCGCGGTCTTCGCGGCCCTGTTGTGGTGGCGGGGGAAGGTCCGGGGCACCGCCACCGCGGTGTGGTTCTGGATTCTGTTCATCGCCGTCTCCGGCCCGATCGTGGTGACCCGACTCGATCTCTTCCTCGGTCTGGTGATCGCCGGGGCCGTCTGGCTGCTGTTCTCCAACTCCCGGGCCCGACATCTGGCCCCGGCCCTGCTGGCGACGGCGACGATGATGAAACTGTGGCCTGGGGTGCTGGGTGCGGTACTGATCGGCGGCTGGCGTCGCCGGTCGACCTGGGTGCGGGTCGCGGTATTCGCAGTCTCCCTGGCCGCGCTGTGTCTGTTGGTCGTGGCGGCCGGGTCGGTGGACCGGCTGGTGTCCCCGTTGACCTATCAGGGCGACCGTGGCCTGCAGATCGAGTCAGTGGCCGCCACTCCCCTGATGCTCGCCGCGGCGATCGCGTCCTACCGCGATCCGTCGACGGCAGGAACGTGGGAGATCGGCTATGCCGCGTCGAAGTCCTACGAGATCACCGGGCCCGGGGCCGACGCCGCCATCGCCGTCGCCACCGTCGCACAGGTTGTGATGCTCCTCGCCGCCGCGGCCTGGGCGGTGGTCCGGTTGGTGCGTGACGACTGGACGCCCACCCTCGTGCTGGCCTCGGTCCTGCTGCTGACCGTCCTGGTGATCGCGACGAACAAGGTCTTCTCGCCCCAGTACATCGTCTGGCTCGCCCCGGTCGCCGCAGTCGACCTGCTGGTCCTCACCGGGAAGACGCGACGGTGGATCCTGGCGGTGTCCGGGCTGGTGCTGCTCCTCGCCGCGTTGACGGCGATGGTCTACCCGCTGCTCTACGACGGGCTGCTCTCCTCCGCCCCTGATCTCGGGGCCACGGTGGTGCTCACGCTGCGTTCCATCACCGTGGTAGTGCTGGCGGTGGTCTGCGCCGGGTGGACGCTCAGTGCGTCCGGCCGGGCAGCACCCGCGACCGCAGCCGGGTGACCAGGTCGACGGCGTCGGCGGCGACGAGGTCGCGTCCGGTCATCGTCACCGGTCCCGGTACCAGGTCCAGCTGAACTCCCGACAGTCCGAGCAGCTGCTGGAGCGGACCACGACGCAGACTCAACTCCTGGATGTGCGCCGGGGCGATCACCGAGACCACACGACGTAGCCGTCCGTGATGGGAGATCACCGCCTGCCACTGGGGCTGGGTCGGCTGGGTCGGCTGGGTCGGCTGGGTCGGCTCCGTGTGCTCGGCCACCAGCGTCATCCCCTGGCGGGTGCGGTCCACCGGGGAAACCCAGCGTGCCGAGTCGGGGCTGCGGTAGACCACGATCTCGCTGGTCTCACCCGCCCCGCTGACCCCGCCTGTCTCGCTGCCCGGGTTCTCCCTCATCCCCTCCGGGTGAGCCAGGTCGGTGACCTGGGAGGCCGACAGCGGGGCGAGCAAGGTCAGGACACGCAGAGTCTGGTCGAGGCCACCGACCGGTAGGAGCGTGGTGGTGGACCCGCTCTTACCGTCCTCGGCACCGTAGCCGGCAATGTCGACCTTGACCTTCCACCAGCCCAGTAGTCGCCAGATCATGGGTTGTGAGACCTCCACGGCGTGGATCCGGCCCAGCGGCACCGACTGGCGTCGGCGTTCGGTCAGTCCGAAAGTCACCCCGAGGACATCCCCGCTGAGCCGGGCGGTGAACCGCCAGCTGGTGTTGAGGATTCCCCACAGCCACGGCACCACACCGATGGCCACCGGCACCAGCAGTGCCAGGCCAGCAGGTGTGGCCACCGCGACGACCACCGCGATGAGCACACCGACCGTGGCCCCGGACAGGGCGGCCGCGGCAATGGACCGGGAGATCGGGATCGGGGCAACGATCACAGCGGCCGGATCCGCTGTGTCGACTGTGCCCGCTGTACCGCCTGTACCCTCGAGTCGGTCGTCTGCGTCGTCGGGTGTGCCGTTGACCAGGTGCAGCAGGGAGGCCCGCAGCTCCTCGGCGTCCGCCCGTGGCAGGTACTCCACCGTCACCGCGGAATCGGAACCACCGGCGGTCTCCACCGAGACCCCGGCCAGCCGGAACAACCGCGCGGCCAACGGTTCCACGAGGTCGATGGCATGCACCCGGTCGAAACGGGCCGTCCTGAGCTGCCGGGAGATCACCCCGCGGCGCACCGCGATCTCCTCCCCGGTGACCCGGTACCCGGTCGCCCGCCACCACGGCAGCGACACCAGCCAACCGAGTGCGAAGGCCACGGGGAAAATCGCGACGATCCCGCCGACGACCAGCACGGAGGGCAGCGAGGACCTGCCGAGTGCCTCCCATGCCGAGACGATCAGGTCGGACTGCTGGAACATCACCACGGCGACGACACCGATCACCACCGCCCACATCCGCAGCAGTGGGCTCAGGGCGTGGACGCGCCGCCACTGCGGTTCAGTGACCGCCGGGTCGGTCACCCCGGTGTCGGTGGACACCTGTTCACCCCCGGGTCGCTCGCTCACAGCCCGCTCATCCGCTCGCGGGCGGCGACGGCGAGACGGTCGCGCAGTGCATCAGCGTCGGCGTCAGCCAGGCCGACCACCTCGGAGTCACTGGTGGACGAGGCGGTCTGCAGCTTGACCCGCTTGACCCCGAAGAGGCGCTCGACCGGGCCAGCGGTGACATCGACGTACTGGATCCGGCCATAGGGCACCACGGTGAACCGACGCCACAGTCGCCCACGGGTGACCAGCAGTTCGTCCTCGGTCTCCAGCCAACGTCGGCGGTCTGCCTGGACCGGGATCAGCCACAGCAGCCACAGCAGCAGGACGACCAGGACACCGCCGGCGATCCACAGGATTGTCGACCAGATGCCGTCGACGAGCACGGCGATGACGACGCTGGCGATCAACGGGATGATCGTCCAGGGCAGGTTGGCGAGGAAGGTGGCCGGAACATAACCCTTCGCCACGGCGTTCATCGAGTCGAGTGACACCGGGGTGGCCACTGTGTCCACTGTGTCTCTGCGGACCCCTCCGGTCACGTTGTCTGTCATGCCTCACAGTGTGGCACAGGCTGTCTTGGGGTCGCATAAGTGGGTACTGGACTGGCGCCTCGGCCCCTCTAGAGAGCGAGAACCTGCTCCACGGTGCGCCGGGTCTCCTCAATGTAGCCGCCGCCGAAGACGGCGGCATGCAGGTAGAGGATGTGCAGGCGATGCAGTGGCATCAGTTCACGCCAGCCTTCGGACAGTTCGGCAGACTCGGCGTAGGCGTCGAGGATGGTCTCCAAGTATGGAGCTCCGAACATGGTGAGGAAGCCGAGGTCGGTGAGCGCATGTCCGCCGTGGGCGCTCGGGTCGATCAGGGTCGCACCGTCCGGTGACCACATCACATTGCCGGACCACAGGTCCCCGTGCAGTCGGGCCGGTGGGCGCCCATCGTCGAAGTCCCCGGAGCTCAGCCGGTCGAGCAGGGCGTCTGTACCGGGAACGCCTCCGGCGTGACGGTCCAGTGGGGCGATGATGACCTCGGCGTAGAAGCGCCCCCAACTGGTGTACTCGGCCAACGGCAGTTCCAGGAGATGATCATTCGGCCCCTGGTAGCCACTGCCCTCCCAGGTGGCGGGCCCGGAGCCGAAATGGGGTGCTCCGGCGGCATGGGTCGCTGCCAGACGACGTCCGAACTGCTCGGCGGCATCCTTGGTGGCGGAGGTGGAGGGGACGCGGCGCAACAGCAGGTCGTCACCCTCACGGTCGACGACCTCGGCCACCGGCGCTCCCCCGCCGTCTGCGGCATCATCCAGCCAGGACAGACAGGCCGCCTCCCAGTCACCGGTGCGGCCGGGGTTGTGTTTGCGAAACGTGGACATATCGTTCAAGGCTAGTCCGGCAGGCTACGCCCGGCAGTGCGCCGCAATACGTGGGAAGGTCTCGAACATCAACGGGGCCATCGAGTGGGACGGGTCGTCGGGCGTATGCGTGGTGGTACCGAGAGGAAGCCAGACCGCCTCGGCGATCTCGGCGGCAGGGAGGACGGCATCATCGGGGGCAGCCACGGCGAAGAGGTCGGCGACCACGGTGGTGTCCGGTTCATTGGCCGCGACTGCGCTGAAGGAGCCGACCCCGGTCAACGCGTCCGCGTCGATGGTCAGGCCGGTCTCCTCCTCGATCTCGCGCACTGCCGTGTCACGTGCGGACTCGCCTGCCTCAGGTTTTCCTCCCGGGTACTGGAACAACGCGGCGCCCTGTTTCCGGACGGTCAGGACTTCGAGACCACCGACTGCTCCCGGGGCGTCACGCAGGATGGCCACCGCACTGACATGCACGGTCGCTGCAGTCGACGTATGAGTCGCAGTCACTGTAGTGCGCGCCGGATGGTGGACACGGTGACGGTGCAGCTGTCCTCGGAGTCGCGCTGCGGATAGCCACGGCAGACGTCCGAACCATGCTGCATCAGCAGCAGGACGGCTGCGCTGAGTTCCTCGGAAAGCCGCTCGAGCTGCTCTTCGTCGTCGACCAGGGCGGTGACCGCGGCGGCCAGGCTCTGCCGGTCGATGATGCCGGGTCCGCCGTTGGTCGGGCACTCGCCGCCCACCAGCAGCCGGAGGTAGGCCTGCGCCGCGAGGGCGAGGCGGTCACCCTCGTCGAGGAGTTCGGTGGTGTGCCGTCGGAACCGCAGCATCGAGGGCATCGTGACGTGCCGGTCACGCCACCGGGCGGTGGCGTGGGCGCGGTCCAGGGTCCTGGCGAAACGCTTGGTGGCAGACACCAGGGCGGTCTGCAACACCGC
The DNA here is from genome assembly GCF_052264515.1 of Candidatus Corynebacterium faecigallinarum. NCBI lineage: Bacteria > Bacillati > Actinomycetota > Actinomycetes > Mycobacteriales > Corynebacteriaceae > Corynebacterium > Candidatus Corynebacterium faecigallinarum. The sequence continues at coordinate 101,949 of NZ_JBQQOC010000009.1, read as the reverse complement.
TGACCGCCCATCCAGGGCGTCGCGCAGCAGGCGTAGCCCCTCCCAATGCTGTTCCAGGTACGCGGCACGGCCGGCAAAGGGCAGGGTGCCGTCGGCCATCCGGAGGAATACCGTGGAGCGCCGCAGGCAGTCGACCGCCGAAGCCGCGGCGACGTCCAGCACTTCTGCTGCCTCGTCGACGATCCTCGGGTCCTGCCGTGGTGCGTCCTGGTATCCGTGCATCTAGTTGTCTCCGTTGGTTCCGATCAGTCCTGCGGGGTGATGTCGAGAGTGCGCCGCAGCCCCTCGAACACCCCGGAGTTGTACGCGAACGCGGCGCGGGCGGCGTTGATGACCTGCTCCCGCTCCCCTGCGTCAAGCTCCATGGCGTCCAAGTACTCGCGGTAGGCGTCCCGGTAGCGCTTCGGCTTCTCGATGTGGGGGAAGCGGTAGAAGGAGGTGGCCGTCTCGGGAACGTCGTAGTGACGACCCATCATCCGGCCGATGACCTGGCCGCCGGCCAGGTCACCCAGGTAGCGGGTGTAGTGGTGGGCGACGAGTGCCGGGACGTCCTGCTCCCGGGCGATGCGCTGCAGCTCGGCGACATATGCGGCCGTCTCCTCGAGAGGGGCGGCGTCCACGGTGCCACCCAGGGCCCCGAGGTCGGCCTGCAGGGCCGCGCGGCGGTCCAGCTGGCGATCGGCGATCAAGGCGAAGCGGGGGTCGTCCGCACAGGCCTCGACCGCGTCCTCCAGAGCCGAGTAGAACAGGTAGGCCTGCTCCTGCAGAGCGGTGAACGCGGCGGCGTCCAGGCTCCCGTCGAGCAGGCGCTCCATGTAGATGGAGTGTTCCGCCTCCTCATGAGCCTGACGGGTGTCCTCCCGGAGCAGCTCCGAGAGGGTGGTCATCGTCGCAGTCATCGTTTCCTCAGGTCCTCAGTTCTTCTGTCGATCACACCAGAATGCCGATAATCAGGTGCTCGTGGGCATCATGCACCGCAATGTTAGCATCGGCTGACCTACTTAGGAATCATCCACATGGCTTATTCCTGCGGGGTGGGCCGAATCCACAGTTGACCCTCTACGGCACTGACACTCACCGGCCACCCGTACACCGCACTCAGCCGCTCTGACGTGCAGACATCCGCCGGTGACCCCAGTGCCTCGACCCTTCCGTCGCTGAGCAACGCCAGCCGGTCACAGTACTGGGCGGCCAGGTTCAGGTCGTGCAGGACGACCAGCACACCGGTGCCGGCGGCCGCGATCCCGCGCACCGTCGACATGGTGCGTTCCTGGTGGCCGATGTCCATCGCCGCCGTCGGCTCATCCAGCATCACGCAGCCGGCCTGCTGTGCCATCACCCGGGCGAAGGCCACCCGCGCGCGCTCACCGCCCGACAGGGTGGTCACGTCACGGTCCTGCTTCGGCATCATCCCGACCTGCTCCAGGCAGTCGTCGACGATGCGCTCGTCGCGGGCCGGGTCGGACGGCCAGGCCGAGCGTCCCATCCCCACCACGTCGCGGACCAGGTGGGAGAAGGACACGTGGGAGTCCTGGAGCATCACCGCACGTTCCCGCGCCGCGGCCCTGGCGGAGTAGTCGCTGTAGGGGTGTCCGACCAGCCGGACGTCCCCGGACACCGGTGTCAGGTCGCCGGAGAGCGCCCCCAGCAGCGTGGATTTGCCGGCACCGTTGGGGCCGATCAACCCCAGGACCTCGCCGCGGTGCAGCGTGAGGTCCACACCGTGCAGAATCTCGGTACCACCGCGGCTCCCCGCTCCCCCGCCGACGGAGACCACGAGGTTCTCAGCGCTCAGCACGGTGTCGTTCTTGTCGGTCATCTCGCTCATCCGAGCACACCCCCCTTCTTCAGCATGCGCCGCAGCAAGACGAAGAACGTCGGACCGCCGACCAGGGCGGTGAAGATACCGATCGGCAGGTCGGCGTAGGCGATCATCGTGCGCGAGGCCAGGTCGGACAACAGCAGCAGGACGGCACCACCCACCGCGGACAGCGGCACCAGCCAGCGGTTGGACGCCCCGATGACCTGGCGCAGGATATGCGGGACGATCAGGCCGACGAAGCCGATGATTCCTGCGAAGCTCACCGCCAACGCCGCCAGAGCGGTGGACAGGCCCACGATCACCACCCGCATCATCGGGACGTTGATTCCGGCGTGACCGGCCGCGCGCTCACCCAGGCTCAGGACGTCCAGCTGTCCGGCGATGAGCATCGCCGCCACCAGACACACCACGACCGGTATGACGACGATGCCGACATGGTCCCACTGGGAACCGTTGAGCGATCCCATCTGCCAGAAGATGACCTGCTCGCGGGACGAGGTGGGAGCCAGGAAAATGAGGAAGGAGATCGCCGCGCCGGCTACCGCGTTGACCGCGATTCCGGTGAGGATCAGGGTCAGCACCTTCACCTGGCCGTTGATCGAGGACAGCCGGTAGATCACCAGCGTGGTGAGCACACCGGTGGCGAAGGCCAGCAACGGCACGGTCGCAGCCCCGAACACCGTGAGGTTCAAGACGATCGCACAGGCCGCACCCACGCCGGCACCGGAGGTCACGCCGATGACGCTCGGTTCTGCCAGGGGGTTGCCGAACAGGCCCTGCAGCAGGGTACCGGCGACGGCGAGAGCTGCACCGACCAGCAGACAGAGCACGATGCGGGGCATGCGGATCTGCCACAGCACATTGGCGGCCCGCTCTGCCTCGGGGGTGTCGGTGCGGTTCAGCAGTGCGTCCCACACCTGCGACGGGGTCAGGGCGAACTGGCCGAGCACCAGATTCAGCCCCACGACCAGAAGCAATGCGAGTAGTAGCACGCTCAGCGTGGTGACACGGGTGACGCGTCTCCGGCGGAGGGTTTCGTTCATTACCTCGACCTTACCGGTGTAGTCAGGTTAGCCTGCACAACGGGTTGGTCGAATCGGGGGTGCCGGACTTCGGACAGTCAGCCTCAGCCGGTCAGTCGTCGAACTCCGCATCAGTGACTTCCTCGCCCCAGAACACCCGGTCGATGACGCGGCGGGCCTGGCGCGTGATCTTCAGGTAGTCGTCGAGGAATCCCTGGCTGTCCTCCGGCGTCCAGTTCGCTGCCGCCGCTATCTGTGACAGCAGTGGCCCGGGTGCCGGCAGCTGGTCCCGTCGCTTGGCGTTGACCAGGATGATCGCGTTGCGGGCCCGGGTCGCCGTCAGCCATGCCTCGCGCAGGGTCACGACATCGGCCTCGGAGAGCAGCCCGGCGACCCGGATCTCCTCGAGGACCTCCAGTGTGGAGGTGTTGTGCAGGTTGTCGATGCGGTGGCTGTGCTGCATGGTGAGCAACTGGACGGTCCACTCGATATCGGTGAGACCGCCGCGGCCGAGTTTGGTGTGCGTGTAGCGGTCGGCACCCTGGGGCAGCCGTTCGGCGTCGACCCGGGCCTTCATCCGGCGTACCTTTTGGACGGTGGTGCGGTCCGCGCCACCCTCGGGGTAGCGGAACTCGTCGATCATCCGCAGGAACCGGATGCCCAGGTCCTTGTCCCCGGCGATCCAGGTGGCCCGCAGCAGTGCCTGGAACTCCCAGGTCTCACCCCACCGGCTGTAGTAGTTGCGGTAGGACTCCAGGGTGCGCACGGTCGGGCCGCTGCGTCCCTCGGGACGCAGGTTCAGGTCCACCTCCAGCGGCGGGTCCTGGGAGGGTCGTGACAGGCGGGTACGCATCTGCTTGCAGATGGCGGTCGCCCAGGCCACCGCATCATTCTCGGTGCCGGGTTCACCATCGCCGTCGACAGCCCCGGCGGTCACCTCGGCGACCGGCTCACAGACGAACATCACATCGGCATCGGAGCCGTAGCTCAGTTCCGCCCCGCCCAACCGGCCCATCCCGATGACCGAGATCCGGGCCGGCGCCTGCCGGTGGTTCTGGTCCTCCCACGCCCTGATCTCCGCGGCCAGCGCAGCCTCGAGCACGGCGTCCCACACCCAGGACAGGGAGCGGCAGATCTCCGGGGTCTCGATCAGCCCGAGCAGATCCCCGGAGGCCACCCGGGCCAGCTCGGTGCGGCGCAATGAGCGGGCGGCGGCGATGGCCTTGTCCGGGTCCCGGTGACGGGCGGCTGCGGCGACCAGCGAATGGCTGATCACGGAGGGGTCCTTCTCCAGCAGCTTCGGACCGTTCGCCCCGTCGGAGAGCAGACGCACGGCGTCCGGTGAGGCGATGAAGAGGTCGGCGACATAGGGCGATGTCCCGAGGATGTGCATCAGGCGTTTGCCGACGATGTTCTCGTCACGCAGCAGTCGCAGGAACCACGCACTGTCGAAGGCCGCCTCGGAGAGTTTCCGGTAGGCCAGCAGTCCGGCGTCCGGGTCTGCGGTGGGTGCCAGCCACTCCAGCAGCGACGGCAGGATCATCGCCTGGATCCGGTCCTTGCGCGAGGTGCCGGAAGCCAGGGCGGTGAGGTGGTCCATCGCCCGGCTCGGGTGCGTGTACCCCAGCGCGGCGAGCTGCCGCTGGGCGGCCTCGGGGGTCAGGCGCAGTTCGTCGACGGACATGGCGACGACGGAGGTCAGCAGCGGGCGGTAGAAGAGCTTGTTGTGCAGCTGGCGGATCTGCTGGCCGACCTTGCGCACATTGGAGGTCAGTGCGTCCACCGCCCCCTCCTGCCCGTCACCGCGGACTCCGGCGGTCCGCGCCAGCCACAACCGGCCGGTGGTGTCGTCCGCGGCAGGTAGCAGGTGGGTGCGGCGCAGGTGCTGCAGCTGCATCCGGTGCTCCAGCATCCGCATGTAGGCGTAGCACCGGGTGAGGATGTGACCGTCCTCGCGTCCGACGTATCCGCCCTTGACCAGTGCATCAAGTGCGTCAACCGTGGAGCGAACCCGCAGCGACTCGTCGACCCGGCCGTGCACCATCTGCAGCAACTGGATGGCGAACTCCACGTCGCGCAGCCCGCCGGGGCCGAGCTTGAGCTCGCGCGGCGTCAGCTCGTCGGGCACATTGTCGATCACCCGGCGGCGCATGGCCTGCACGTCCGGGACGAAGTCCTCGCGCTCGGCGGCACTCCACACCATCGGTGCGAGTTGGTTGACATACTCACGACCCAGTTCAATATCGCCGGTCATGGGCCGGGCCTTGAGCAGAGCCTGGAACTCCCAGGTCGACGCCCAGCGTCGGTAGTAGGTCAGGTGGGAGTCCAGGGTGCGCACCAGCGCGCCGTGGCGGCCTTCAGGACGCAGTGCGGCGTCCACCTCGAAGAACACCCGGCAACCGATGTTGATGAACTCGCCGGCCAGCCAGGTCGTCCGGGAGTCGGCAGGTTCGGCGACGAAGACGACGTCGACGTCCGAGATGTAGTTCAGCTCGCGGGCACCACACTTGCCCATGGCCAGGACCGCGAGCTTCACCGGCACCTCGCCGGTGGGGAACACCGTGGCGGTGGCCACCGCCAGCGCCGCGGTCAGTGCCGCATCGGCAGCGTCCGACAACCGGGCGGTGAGGTCGGAGAAGGACACCGGCGGGGTCACCTTGTCGTCCTGGTTCTCTGCATCCCGGCCGGTGCGGGCGGCGCGCCGGATGAAGGTCGCGGCCAGATCGATCGCGGCGATCCGGGCCAGCACGGTGCGGTAGGCCGTGCGCATCGCCCGGTCTGCGTCAATCCCAGTCACGCTGGCCCGGTACAGCAGGGATTCCTCGTCCTCCTGCACCGGCTCGGCACCAACCGACTCCAGCAGTTCCCCCATGGTCTCCTCGCGCTCCGGCAGCTGACCGGTCAGCTGGGGCCAGACCAGCGGGTTGGCGATCACGTGGTCACCGAGCAGCGTCGAGCCACCGAACAGCGCGAGCAGCCGCACCCGGAACGCCGGGTCGGTGTCCAGGGCCGCCAGCAGCTCCTTGGCGGACGCCTCCCCGGTCACCGCATCATCTTCCAGGGTCTCGACCAACCGGACCACGGCGTTCAGGGCACGGTCCGGGTCACCGACGGAGGACAGCACCCCCAACAGGTCGAGGTGTTCCTCGTCGTCCCACCCCAGTGCCGCCAGGTCGTCACCGGCGGACGGCCGGCTCAGGCCGAGCGATGCCGGGGACGGTATGGGAGAGCGGGTGGTGCGTAGTGGGTTCACTCCTGGACTCAACTCCTACGGGACCGGCGCTCGGGGTCTCTCCCCGATCCAACGGTGCCACCCATCGTAATGGCATCCCCGGACGGGATGGACGGACGGCATGTCCGGGCGTGATCCGACGCACCCCCTGCCACGGGGACATTTCCCCATACTCACCACTTCGTGTCCGGGGCACCCGCTACATTAAGGATCATGCGACGTTTCTCTCAGACTGCTGGCCACTCACGCCGCCTCAGCCGCACCACAGCTCTGCTCACCGCCACTGTGCTGGGGCTCGGCCTCGCCTCCTGCGGAGAGGAGGTCGAGAAGGCAGGGAGCTTCAATGCCCATGAGTGCCCCGACACCGTCGCCCCGGCCGATGCCAGCGCCCTGAGCAACACCCGGTGGACCACCGAGAAACGGTCCTACCACCAGCGGGAGGAGTGTCCGACCCAGGCCGACGCGGACGCCTTCTACGCCAGCCAGGCCGACGGTGGCAGTGGCGAGACCCCCAACCCCTCCCGCAGTCCCGACAGCCCGACCAGGGCCGACGGAAATTCCGGATCTCCGGACCCCGGCATCTCCACCTCCTCCCCCGGGGTGCCGGAGAGCCCCGCCATCGCCCGGGAGCGCAAGGTGTACCGCAACTCGGCGGACTTCCAGTTCCTGGACACCGCCGGCACCCTCGCCCCCGGCGCGAAGTACATCGTGGACGGCTCCGGCGGCCAGGGCAACTGCTCTTTCGGGTGGATGGTGCACCCCGAGGGGGACAACAGCCGACTGCTCAACCTCACCGCCGGGCACTGCGGCGACGTCGGCGACAAGATCTACGTCCAGGCGCAAGGCCAGAACGCGGTCAATGTCGGTGAGATCGTGTGGCAGGCCTACTCCGGCTCCAACGGCCAGGTCGACGGCGGACCTGACTACGCCCTCATCGAGATCTACTCCGACTACTTCGGGTACGCCAGCGCCACCCCGTCGGTGAGCATGGGCTCCACGCAGGTCGAAGTGAAGGGCTGGGCGGGCAAGGACTGGCTCGAGGAGAATCAGCCCTACATGTGCCGACTCGGCTTCCGGTCGGGATTGTCCTGCGGAAATTTCCAGCAGATGACCAATGACATCTCCATGACCTACGACGCCATCTCCGACCACGGGGACTCCGGCGGAGCCGTGTGGGCCTTCGACCCGTCCGACTCCTCGCAGACCTCGATCTACGCCGTCGGTGTCACCAGCTGGCTGCGGTACGAGGACGCCGCCACCGCCGGGGCCAAGACCGTGGAATCGGTGATGAACGCCCAGAACCTGAAGATCTACGCCTTCTGATGTCGGGCCTGATGTCGGGCTGAGGGAACCTAGAACTCCAGGTTGTGGGCCAGTTCCCAGGGAGTGACCTGGGACTGGTAGGCCTTCCATTCCCGCCACTTGTTGCGCAGGAAGTACTCGAAGACATGCTCGCCGAGGGCATCGGCGACCAGCTCGGACTTCTCCATCTCGCGCAGTGCCAGATCCAGGTCACCGGGCAGGTCCTTGTACCCCATCGCCATGCGTTCGCGACGGGTCATCCCGGCGACGTCCTCCTCCACCGGCAGGGAGAGCTCATAGCCCTCCTTGATGCCCTTGAGGCCGGCAGCCAGCAACACCGCATAGGTCAGGTAGGGGTTCGCCCCGGAGTCCGGGGTGCGGATCTCCACCCGGCGCGACGACGGCTTGTGCACGGTGTACATCGGCACGCGGATCATCGCCGAACGGTTGGACGCCCCCCACGTCGCCGCCATCGGGGCTTCGTCCCCACTGGTCAGACGCTTGTAGGAGTTGACCCACTGGTTGGTCACCGCGGAGATCTCCGGGGCATGCTCCAGGATTCCGGCGATGAAGGACTTCGCCGTGGTCGAGAGGTAGAACAGGTCGTCCGGGTCATGGAAGGCGTTGTCCTCGCCCTCGAACAGGGACATGTGGGTGTGCATCGCCGAACCGGGGTAGTCATGGAACGGCTTGGGCATGAACGTCGCCCGCACGTTATTGCGGCGGGCGACCTGCTTGACCATGTAGCGGAAGCTCATCACGTTGTCGGCCATCGACAATGCGTCCGCGAAACGCAGGTCGATCTCCTGCTGGCCGGGGGCGGCCTCGTGATGGGAGAACTCCACGGAGATTCCCATGGACTCCAGGGCAGTGATGGCGTCCTGCCGGAACAGCGGGGCAGCATCGGTGACCGCCTGGTCGAAGTAGCCACCGGTGTCCGAGGGCACCGGGCGCCCGTCCGGACCGTCCTCCTCCTTGAGCAGGAAGAACTCGATCTCGGGGTGCACGTAGCAGGAGAACCCCTCGTCCGCGGCACGGTTGAGCTGGCGACGCAGCACCTGGCGCGGGTCAGCCCAGCTGGGCTGCCCGTCGGGCATGGCGATGTCGCAGAACATGCGTGCGGTCAGCGACTGGTCGCCGGTGCCGCTGTCCAACGGCAGGATCTGGAACGTCGACGGGTCGGGACGGGCGATGGTGTCGGACTCCACCACGCGGGAGAAGCCCTCGATCGACGACCCGTCGAAACCAATCCCCTCGGCGAACGCCCCTTCCAGTTCGGCTGGCGCCACGGCCACGGACTTCAGGTATCCCTGAATGTCGGTGAACCAGAGACGGACGAAGCGAATATCGCGCTCTTCGATAGTACGCAGGACGTATTCCTGTTGACGGCTCATGCCGACCATCGTAGCTGTGATGAGGGCCCCGGATTGTGACAAGTTCGTTAACATCTGTCCGGCGAAGGTGGCACAATATGTGGACATGGCTGACAGCACGCAACGACCCTCCACCGGTTACCTCACCCCCACCCGTCAGGTCCGCATCGGCGACCTGCGCGCCCGCAAGGCGGACGGCGACAAGTGGGCCATGCTCACCGCCTACGACTACTCCACCGCCAGGGCCCTTTCCGACGGTGGAATCGAATGCCTGCTGGTCGGTGACTCCGCGGCGAACGTGGTCTTCGGCTACGGCCAGACCCAGCAGATCAGCCTCGACGAGATGATCTACCTCGCCGCCGCCGTGGTCCGGGGTGCCGGCAACGCCCTGGTCATCGCAGATCTTCCCTTCGGCACCTACGAGGCCTCCGATGAACAGGCCGTCCTGTCCGCCTCGGAGATGATGCGTCGGTCCGGTGCGGCGATGGTGAAGATCGAGGGCGGGGTGCGCATGGTCCCGCGGATCCGGGCCCTGGTCGCCGCGGGCATCCCGGTGTGCGCGCACGTCGGATTCACGCCGCAGTCGGTCAACGCCCTGTCCGGGTTCAAGGTGCAGGGACGCGGCGACGGCGCCGAGCAGCTGATCGCCGATGTGAAGGCGGTTGCCGACGCCGGTGCCGACTTCGTGGTGCTGGAGATGGTGCCGGCGGATGTGGCGGCGAATGCCACCGCCGAGGTCGACATCGCCACCGTCGGCATCGGGGCGGGTCCCGACACCGACGCCCAGGTGCTGGTGTGGCACGACATCGCCGCGCTGCCGGCCGATGGACACCGTCCGAAGTTCGCCAAGCAGTGGGCAGAGGTCGGCGCGGACCTCACCGCCGCCGCAGCGTCCTACCGTCGTGAGGTTGCCGAGGGCACCTTCCCCGCCGCGGAGCACTGCTTCTAGGCGGCGCTAGGCGAAACTAGTCTTCGTCCCACTCATCAGCGGCCTCGGTGCGTTCACGGGCGGTGGTCAGCGCGCGTTCCGCCTCCGCCCGGGTGGCATAGGGGCCCATCCGGGAATCCCACCCGGAGGTCTTGCCCTGGGTCACCTCGCCGGTGGCGGTGTCGAAGTACCAGGACCCGTTGGTGCTGTCGGTGTTGTCCGTGTTCGTGGTCATGCCCGCCATCGTAACCATCTGTGTGCCCGCTCGACGGCTCCGCTGCCCGAGACGGGGCCTCACAGTGCACCGATGATCACGAGGACAAGCGAGACCAGCCCCAGGACCACCGTCGACACCGTCAGCGTCACGACTCCCAGTACGGACGGCGCGATGCTGCCACGTTCCATTCCGAGGAACTGCCGACGATAACGCCTGACCTGGGTCATGTAGATCACCAGGCCCACATACGCCAGGAGTCCCGCCACCAGGACCACTGGCCGACCGTAGGAGCTGACCCAGTGCAGCATTGCGGTCGCAGTGAGCATGAGGCGCATCGCCGTCCTGCTCCAGGACAGGTTCGTCCGCTCAGGCTGCAGCCCCGGATCCCGCACCATGGTCACCCGATGACCAGTAGCGCGAGAATCACCGCGGCGAGGATGGCACCGGCCGACAGCGCCGGCACAATGGACGGCGCAGGCAGGGGTTTATCGTGGCGCATCGCGCGTTCGATCCGTAGCCAACGCACCGCGGATCCCGCAGCGAGCAGGACGCCGGTACCGATCGCCGCCAGGGCAGCGAAGGTCCGCAGTCCAGGTTCGAGCACCGAGTCCGGCAGAGCCTCGATACCCACTCCACCGGCGACGAATGCCAGCGCGGTACGCATCCAGGCCAGGAAGGTGCGTTCATTGGCCAGCGTGAAACGAGGGTCAGGTTCCTCACCGTCAGGGAAGAACCACCGGGTCGTCAGTGACCGTCGGTCCCCGGTCGCCGTGGCCTCATCCGTGGCCTTGCCCTTGGTCGCGTCGTCCTTGGCACTCACGGTGAGCCATTCTAGTCGGACAGCGCGCCTGTATCCCGGTTGTCTCCCGACGCCACCGGGTCGAGGTAGGAAGTTGGGTGTCGAGAGGGCCTGTGAGCCGGATTCTGTCCTACCAGGCGAGGACCGGCGGTGCCGTTCCTGCCCGGCGAGGTGATCATCCATCTGGGTCGACCGTCACCGGCCGCCTCACGCGGTCTACCTGTCCCTTGTCCGACGGGCCGCCGACGGGACACGGCCACACCGTTGCCGGTGCAGCCACTTGACCTTGCTCCTGGTGGGGTTTACCTAGCTGCGCCGGTCACCCGACGCACTGGTGCGCTCTTACCGCACCGTTTCACCCTTACCCGGCCACTGGTGACCGGGCGGTCTGTTTTCTGTGGCACTGGCCCGCGGGTCGCCCCGGGTTGCCGTTAGCAACCACCGTGCCCTGTGGAGTCCGGACTTTCCTCGATTCCGGGCGTGTCCCGTGACGGGCCGTCCCCGGAACCGCGATCACCCGGCCCTCTCGACGAGGTCCAACGTTAGCACTACCGCAGGTAGTGGGTGTCATTGACCTCGGTGACCACGGAACGTCGGGGGTAGAACTCCGCAACCGACAGGCCGGCCAGGTCCAGGTGCAGTGTGGTGTACATCGTGGCCGGGACGTTGAGTGCCTGACGCAGGATCGACTTGATCGGCGAGACATGGCTGACCATCAGCACCGTCTGCATCTCCGGTGCATCATGCAGGCGGTCGAGCAGGGCGGCGCAGCGTTGTTCGACCGCACCCATGGGCTCCCCACCGATGGCGGGGACGCTGGTGTCGTCGCACCATGCCTGGTGCTCGTCCGGCCAGCGCCGGTGCACCTCGGAGAAGGTCAGCCCCTCCCAGTCACCGAAATCGGTCTCGATGAGGTCGTCGTCGGTGGTCACCGCCATCCCCAGAGCATCGGCCACCGCAGCGGCGGTCTGCCGGGTCCGGGTCAGCGGTGAGGAGATGATCCGGGTGATCCCCTCGCCGGCGTCCTGCCGCCTGGCCAGGTACTCCGCCGCGCGGGCGGCCTGGTCGCGGCCGGTCTCGGTCAGTTCCGGGTCACTGCGTCCGGAGAACACCCCGGCGACCGACATGGGGGTCTGTCCGTGGCGCAGCAGCAGCACCCGCAGGCCGGCCCCGGCACAGTCCTCCCCCATCCACCCGGGTCGTGACGTCGCTGACGTCGATGTACTCATGAGTCCTCCCGGATCAGCAGGCAGTCACATTCCGGGCAGGTGACCAGTTGGTCCTGCGGCGCGGCGATGATCCTGGCCAATGACTGGGGGTCAAGGCTCATGAAACACGACCGGCAGAGGTTACCTGCCAGAAGTGCCGCCCCGGCCCCGGTGCTGCGTTCGGCCTCCTCATAGCGCGCGCGGACGTCCAGCGGCAGTCGGTCGCGCAAGGCGGACGACGCCGCCGCCAGGTCCTCCAGTTGTCGGTCGATGTCGGCGAGCACAGCCTTCTCGACGTCCCGGGCCCGGTCACGTTCGGCCACCGCCGTCTCAAGGGCGACCACCGCGGCGGTGACCTTGTCAGGTTCCCCGTCAGTGCTGATGAAGGCAGCGAGGAGTCGTTCCTCCCGCTCCATGGCCTCCTCGACCTCACCAAGTCGGCGTTCGGCGACGGTGAGGTCGTGGCGCAGGTCGCGCCGACGCTCGATGTCGGTGACCGAGCGCAGCCCGTCGATGTCCTCCCGCCTGCGCTCCCGCAGGCGGGAGGCGTCCTGCCGCAGGCGACGCACGGTGGAGTCGAGGTCGTCGGAGCGACGTCGTAGTCCGGCCAGCTCGCTGCGCCGTCGGTCGACGTCCGCGGTCAGTGCGGTGACCTGCTCTGTGTCGGGCAGTGCCTGACGCCGTGCGGTCAGTGACCGGGCACGGTCATCGACCTCGGTGAGTTCCCGAAGCACCGTCGGGACGCCGGACACGCTGTCAGTCACCGTCCGTCACCGCCCTCGTGCAGGGTCCATGGGTCGGTGCGTACACCGATCACCCCGGTGTCCAGGCGCGGGTCGGCGGCCGCGAGGAGGTCGGCGGCCTGGGCGCACCAGGGGAACTCACTGGCCCAGTGGGCGGTGTCGATCACCGGGCAACCACCGGCACGCAGGTGCTCGTCGACCGGGTGGTGGCGTAGGTCGGAGGTGACGAAACAGTCGACGTCCAGGCCCTTGACCGTGCCCAGGAAACTGTCCCCGGCCCCGGAGGACACCGCCACCCGGTGGATCATGTGCTCCGGGTCGCCGGCGGCACGCACGCCCCAGCGGGTCGTCGGAAGCCGGTCGGCGACCCGGGCAGTGAACTCCCGCAGGGTCATGGGGGTGTCCAGCGCGCCGACCCGTCCGATGCCGTAGCCGGTCTCCGTGGCGTCCTGCGGGGTGCACGGCGCCAGGGGCTCACCGGGGGTAACCCCCAGAAGTTCAGCCAGCCGGTCGTTGACCCCGGGGCGTGCGGAATCGGCACTGGTGTGGGCGGAGTAGAGGGCGACTCCGGCGCGGATCAACCGGTGCACGATGCGTCCCTTCGGACTGTCGGCGGGTACACCGGTGACGCCACGCATCAACAACGGGTGGTGCACCAACAGCAGGTCCGCACCTTCCTCGATCGCGGCGTCCACCACCGCATCGGTGCAGTCCAGGGCAACCCGGACCCGGGTTGCGTCCTCGGCCGGGTCACCGCAGACCAGACCGCAGGCGTCCCAGGATTCAGCGAGATGCGGCGGGTACGCCTCTTCGATGACCGCCACCACATCGGCGACGGTCGGGGGTCCGGGAGGTGCAGAGGGAGCGTTCACGCCCTCCACGATAGCTGCTCGTCTGCATCCGGGTCACTGCCGCGACCCAGGGTGACTACCGCATTCCGGCGCAACCCGTGCCCCTCATTACCGGCATTCATCTTCAAGTTCTGGCACCCTGGTTGCTGTGGTAGACGCAGACTGGGCAGCAGACAACGGCAACTCGGGTGCACCGGACCTCACCGGCACCCTCGACGGGACGGGCCGCACCCTCCTGATCGACGTCGACGGGACACTGGTGGACTCCTACCCGGGGATCCGCTCCAGTTTCCTGCGCGCCCTGGAGGACAATGACGTCGAGGTACCGTCGGAGGATCAGCTGCGTATGATCGCCGGCCCACCGATGATCGACACCCTGCGTGGTCTCGGCCTGGACGAGGAGACCTGTACGTCCACCCTGGCCAGCTACCGCGAGCACTACGACGGTGGCGGCTGGCTGGAGGCCCGTCCCTTCGACGGGGTCGAGGCCCTGCTGCGTGGCTGGAAGGACGCCGGTTTCACCCTGGTAACCGCAACCTCCAAGTCCGAGTCCTCGGCGATGCGTCTGCTGCGTCATTTCGGGTTGGACGGCTTCTTCGACGCCTTTGCCACCGCGTCCGACGACGGGTCCCGCCGTGCCAAGCCGGAGGTCGTCGCCCAGGCACTGTCACTGTTGGGACTGGACACCACATCCGTCGCCGACGGCGGGCCGGCCGGGCGTCCGGACATGCTCATGATCGGCGACCGGATCCATGATGTCGAGGGCGCCCACGCCTACGGCATCCGCGCCGCGCTGGTGGACTGGGGTTACGGTAACCGTGCCGAGCACAAGAAGGCTGACTACTCCGTCGCCGACCAGTGGGAGATGGGACGCCTGGTCGCCGACTGGGCCGACAAACGGCCGCTGATCTGCGTGGTCTGCACCGGGAACATCTGCCGGTCCCCGATGGGCGAGATCATGCTGCGTGCTGCCCTGGTGCAGGCGGGTCTGCAGGACGAGGTGCGACTGAACTCCTGCGGCACCGATGGCTGGCACGTCGGCGAAGCCGCCGATCCGCGGGCCGTCGCGCAGCTCCAGGAGGACGGGTTCAACGGTTCCGGTCACAGTGCCGCCCAGTTCGGCCCGGAGCACCGGGATGCCGACCTGTTCCTGGTCATGACCGCCGCGCACCGTAAGGCACTGCTGAAGCAGGGCGTAGACGAGGACCGGATCGCCCTGGTCCGCAGTTTCGGCCCCGCCGGGGACAAGGAGGTCGAGGACCCCTACTACGGTGGGCCGGACGGCTTCGCGGTGGTGTCGCGTCAGCTGTCCGAGTCCATCCCCGGGATCGTCGACTGGGCCCGGGCGCAGATCGCCGCCCGGGCCTGAATACCTGCAGGCCGCTACCGCAGCTCGAAGTCCATCGAGTCGACCGTGCCGTGTCGCGAACAGGTCGACGTCCACCCGTGCGGGGTGACCTGGACGACGCGGCGTCGCCCGCACTCCGGACAGAACCGGGGGGCGTCCAGCCCGGCCTTCTGCGACGGGGAGTACTCGATGTGCTCGCCCTCCCCCAGGTCGGCACCGGTGTAGGGGTCGAAGGGCCCGGTGCCCTTACCTCGCCTTCTCTCGCGTGCCACGGTCACACGCTCCGCGACAGAACCTTGATCGGCAGGTTCAGCCGACCCATCATGTCCATGTCCTGCTCTGCCGGGCGGCCCAGGGTCGTCAGGTAGTTGCCGACGATGATGCCGTTGATACCTCCGGTCAGCCCCTGCTCCACGCCCATGTCGCCGAGCGTCAGTTCGCGACCGCCGGCGAAGCGCAGGGTGGTCGACGGCATGGCCAGGCGGAACATGCCGATGGCCCGCAGGGCATCCTTGCCGTCCATCACCGGCATGTTCGCGAAGGGGGTTCCGGGGCGGGGGTCCAGGAAGTTCAGCGGGACCTCGTGCGGGTCAAGCTCGCGCAGCTGCACGGCGAACTCGGCGCGCTGTTCCGGGGATTCGCCCATGCCGACGATGCCGCCGCAGCAGACCTCGATGCCGGCGTCCTTGATCAGCTCCATGGTCTCCCGACGCTCCTCCCAGGTGTGGGTGGTGACGACCTTCGGGAAGTAGCTGCGGGCGGTCTCGAGGTTGTGGTTGTAACGGTGCACTCCGGCGGCCTTCATGCGGTTGACCTGCTCGGGGGTGAGAGTGCCGACGGAGACGGCGACGTCGATGCCCTCGACGTTGGCGTAGATCTCCTCGATGGCGTTCTCCAGCTGGACCATGAGGTTCTCGTCCGGCCCCTTGACGGCGGCGACGATGCAGAATTCGGTCGCGCCGGTCTTGGCTGTCTGGCGTGCCTGCTCGATGAGCTCGGCGATGTCCAGCTTGGTGGAGCGCACCGGGGACTGGAAGAGGCCGGATTGGGAGCAGAAGTGGCAGTCCTCCGGGCAACCACCGGTCTTCAGGCTGACGATGCCTTCCATCTCGACCTCTTCACCGCACCACTTCACCCTGACCTCGTGGGCGAGGGCGAGGAGGTCGGGGATCTGGTCGTCGGGGAGGTCGAGGACCTTGATGAGGTCCTCGTAGTCGAGGCCGCGTCCTTCGTCGAGGACCCGGGCACGTGCAGTGGTGAGAATGTCGGTCATGCGACCACGGTATACTGAACAGTGTTCAAGTTCCAACGCGAAAACAATTCTCCACGGTCAGACGGTGTGTCAGGAGGGCGTCAGAACCTCTCCTCGTCACGGTTGCTTCGACGGTCGAAGAGCCCGCTGCGGCTCGAGCCGTAGCGTTCCTGGAGTTTGCGTTCCCTCGACATCGGCGCTGATGTCGCGGGTGCACCGTCCGCTTCCTGCTCCGCCGGTGCGTCCCGCTCCGCGGGCGCTTCCTGCGTGGCCGGCGCGTCCGACGAACTGGTGGAAGTCTCGGCAGCCTCAGAATCAGCGGCGGCGAGTTCTTCGCGACGACGGCGCCTCTCCCGGATCTCCGCCCACAGGAAATAGGCCAGACCAGCCGGTACCATCACCCCGAAGGCGATCCACTGCAGCCCGTAGGACAGGTACGGCCCGGAGTCCAGGTCCGGCAGCGGGATCTCGGACAGCCGTCCGGACGGGTCGGTCGCCTCCACCGAGGTGGCGTCCAACTGCACGTAGTCGTCCGCCAGGTCGAGGTCCACCGTGTCCCCCACCGCAGCAGTGGACATACCGTAGACCTGCACCCTGCCGTCCTCGGTGATCGGCGAGTTCGACGGGGCGTCCTCCGACATGCGGACGAACCCGGTGACCGTGGTCTGCTCCCCGGTGACCTCGGGGACGTCGTCGGCGCCGAAGTCGCCGGAGGCGTCCAACCATCCCCGGTTGACCATGACCGTCATCCCGTCACTGAGCCGGAACGGGGTCAGGGCGTGGTAGGCCTGGGTGCTGGACACCGGACGGTTCCGCAGCAGGACCTCGTCGGCCGGCAGGAATGTGCCCTGCAACTCCACCCTCGACCATTCCTTCTCCACCCCGGCACTACTGCCGTCGGTGGGGAGCACCTCCTGCGCGGGCACCGGGTCGGTCTCCAGGGCCGCCTCGAGACGGTCCTGGAAGTCCTGGGTGTCCCGGTTCTTGCCCAGTTGCCAGGGCGCGAGCACGGTGAAGGCGAAGTAGGAGAAGGCGATGGCGACCACTGCGGTGATCACCCATCCCGGGGTCAGAAACGAACGCCACCCCCTGCGACGACGGTCACCCTTACCACCGGACCGCGGTGCGGTCGGGGCGGAGGTTGAGGTCGTGGAGGGGGTGGACACCGGGTCGTTCTCAGTCACACCGGCCTAGTCTAGTCCCGACTGCCGTGTTCCCCGCAGTCGTAGCCCGAGCCAACCGGCCACGATGACCGCGATCAGGGCGATCGCGCTGGGGATCGCCGAGGCAGGGGTGGTGATGAAGGACATCAGCGCGCTCTCGTCATCGCCGTCGGAGCTGTCGGATGCCGCCGAGTCAGCGTCGTCATTGCCGCGGATGGTGACCTCGCCGTCGGCGGCATCAGCGTCGGAGTCATCGTCCTCGCGACCGTCCTCCGTCTCGTCCTCGGGCATGTCACCCAGCGAGCCCGCCTCACCGTCGCAGCCCAGGGCCGCAGCGAAACTCAGCGGGTCCATCGCGGCACCGGTCTCGTAGAAGGTACCCATCGCCGACGATCCGTCGGCGGTGAGCGTCACCGTCGCGGTGCCTTCGGCGACACCGTCGGTGACGCTGGCACCGTCGACCGACAGGTCCGCCACGGCGATACGGCCGTAGTTGTGCGGGTTGCCCTCGGTGTCGTTGGACGTCACGTCGGCGAACAGGGTGCCGGTGTTGCCGTCGATCCGGATCTCGGGGTTCGCCACGGTGGTGTCCAGCACCCCCTCGTGACCGGTGAAGTGGACCGAGCCACCGAAGGTCAGGTTGGCGCTGGTGAGGGAACCACCGGCGACCTCCGCGGTGCCGTCGTTGCCGGTGAACACAAAGACTCCGCCGCTGTAGACCGCGCCGCCTCCCAGGTCCCAGCCACCGTTGGCGATGCTGCCTCGGATATAGCTGCGGAAGGACTCCTTGACGCCCCAGCCCATCCGGGCCTCGGCGACCTGGGTGGACCCGTCCGAGGCCTCACAGGAATTCTCGCTGTCGTTGGCCACACCGGTGACCCGGGGTGCGGTCACGCCAAGGTCCGGGTTACCGGAGCCGGTGTCGACGGCGCCGGCTCCTGCGGCAGCTCCACCTCCGGTGGCCGGGGTGGCGGCGTCCAGGGCGCCGAGGCCCTCCCCTGCTCCGCTGGCGCAATCGTTACCGTCGGTCGCCAGGGTGACGTTGAGCGGGTCGGCCTCGTTGTTGCCCTCGCCGTAGTTGCCGCCGAAGGCCTTGTTGCCCTCGGCGGTGATGAATCCGGGGCCGGACAGGGTGATGTCACCGGAGCCGGCGGAGGTGATCGGCTGGTCCAGGGTGAATTCTGCGATCGCCACCTGGGAGCCGGTGTCGGCACCGGTCACTTCGGCACCCGGGGTGAATCCACTGACCGTGGTGGAGCGGTAGTCGGCGATGAACTGGGCGGTGGTGCCGCGGACCTTCACCGACATCTTCGACAGGGTGATGTCCAGGGCCCCGAAGTGGCCGTGCAGGTTGACGGAGCCGTTGAGCGGGATGTCGGCGTCCTGCCCGGAGAGGGTCGCGGCACCCGCGTCGCCGGTGAAGTCGAACGTGCCCTGGCCACGAGGGTCACCGGAGAAGCCGACACCGTTGAGGTTCCAACCGCCCATGGCGATCGGGCCGTTGAGGTAGCTGCGGAAGGACTGCTTGATGCCCCAGCCGACGGAAGCCGACTGGATCTCACCACACTGGGAGACGCCGGTGGTGGGTGTCGTCGCGGCCGCGACCTGTCCCTGGGTGTTGGGCTGTGCCTGCTGGGCGGGCTGTGCCGCCGGGGCCTGCTCAGCCTGCTGGGCGGGCTGTGCCGCCGGGGCCTGCTCAGCCTGCGGGCCCGGCTGTGCCGCTGCCTCCGACTGCCCGGCCGAGCGGGCGATCTGCACGCTGCTGTCCACGCCCTGGGCGCCACCGGGTGTGGTGGTCAGGTCCAGGCTGAACCGGTCACCGTCGTTCTTGCCGGCACCGTAGTTGCCGAGCAGTGCCTTGTTGAGGTTCTCGTGGATCCAGCTGTCGCCGGTCACGGTCGCCGCACCGGAAGCGGCACCTGCCTCGGACAGCGCCTCGTCCAGGGTGAAGGTAGCGACCGGCTCGCCGCTGAAGGCCGGCGGGCCGCCGGCAAGACTGACCACCGCCTCGACGTCCGCGGCGAGGTAGCGACCGTCGGCGATCAGCTGCGCCTGGTTACCGCGGATCTGCATCTCGAGGTTGCTCAGGGTGACGTTGATCAGCCCGGCGTGCCCGGTGAGGGTCATGGAGCCGTTCAGTGGGATGTCGGCGTCGTCTCCCCGGACCCGGGCTCCGGCCGGGTCGGCGGAGAACTGGAAGGCACCGTCCTCGGTCTTGGCTCCGCCGGTGAACCCGATGCCGTCGAGGTTCCAGTGACCACCGGCGATGGGGCCGGTGAGGTAGTTACGGAAAGACTGCTTGATACCCCAGGACAAGGTGCCCTGCGAAACCGAGGAGATCTGCCCGGAACCGGCTGCAGCCCCCTGTTCGGCAACGACCGGTTCTGCCGCAGCCGACGTCACGACGCCCGGCAGGGCGACCGCTCCGACCAGGGGCAGCGTGGCGACGACAACGGAGACCGAGGCGATGCGCAGTGAGCGGGCGGACCGCAGGGACTTCCTTGAGTTCACAGCGTGCACTTTCAACGTCATCACATGGACCCGCACAGACCCGCAGGGATCCGGCGTGATGCATGTGGATTTACACCTATTTTCAGTTAGGCAAGGCTAGTCGACCATGCCTCTGTTGACCAGCCACCAGCATCCGCACAACCACCCCCATCGGGGGTCGGGTCATGATTGCCCGGGGGCGCCAGCCATGGCTGCCCTGCCATCTCACACATCGCCAGTGCAACGACGGGGCAACGACGGGGCAGATACAGAAGACCAGCGACCCGACGGCAGAATCGCCGAGGAAAGTCGCTGGTCAAAGATGGTGCGCACTGACGGGTTCGAACCGCCGACCTGCTGGGTGTAAACCAGCTGCTCTTCCAGCTGAGCTAAATGCGCGTTGCACCGTCCACGTACCGTGCGGAACGTGGGGAGGCACGCATGGTGAACCGTGGTCCGGCTAGAACTCTAGCGCTTCATCCCACGGGGAACCAGACAGGCCCCCTGCCATTCACCGAAACGGGTGGACTTGGTCTGCACCAGGCCGGCGACCTGGGCAGACTCAGCGATGACACCGGGCTCGACGGTCCCGTCGGTACCGGCCGCCGGGGTCAGCAACCAGATACGGCCCGATTCTCCGAGGTTGCGGGTGGCGTCGACGAGACCGTCGACCAGGTCGCCGTCGTCGGAACGCCACCACAGCAGGACGAAGTCGACCATCTCGTCGGTCTCCTCGTCCAGGAGCTCCTCCCCGATCGCCTCCTCCAGCGCTTCGCTGATGGCACTGTCGGCGTCCTCGTCCCAACCAAGCTCCTGCACGACCTGGTCAGCCGTGACCTCCATGAGGCTGGCCCATTCCTGTTGTTCGTGCACTGCTGCGCCGGAGGCGTCTCCCACTTGCGGTTCCCTGACCTTTCGTCGAATTAAATCTGTCGTCATTACTAATTCCACCCTTATCTAGGGTGATTTTCTCCAGCTGGCCCGTCACCTTGGACATCCAACCGTCCGGCTGCGCTCGTCCACTGGCGACTCACGTCGTGTGCCACCTGCAGATTCACATACCGATCACTTGTGAATAGTAGGTGACGGACCGGATATTGACCAGACTTCCACCTTTTTTGGTGTGATCGCCGAAACATTTCATGTTCCGGACTTCCGTAACATCGGGTGCTGACAGGTACCGAATTCCCGCCACCGAATCACACATTCCCACCGTGGCACCGGTCCTTTCCACACCCAGGAGGAAATTTCATGACGACAACACCATCAGGAAGCGGACGCTCCGACAGCAACTTCAGGAACATCCGCGACGGCGTGGCGTCCTATCTCAGGGACTCCGACCCCGACGAGACCCAGGAGTGGATGGACTCCCTGGATGGCCTGCTCAGTGACGCTGGCCCCGACCGTGCCCGATACCTGATGCTGCGTCTGCTGGAACGCGCCTCGGCCCAGCGGGTGGCCCTGCCCCCGCTGCTGTCGACCGACTACGTCAACACCATCCCCACCACCATGGAACCGGAGTTCCCCGGCGACGAGGCGATGGAGAAGCGCTACCGGCGGTGGATCCGCTGGAATGCCGCGGTGATGGTGCACCGCGCCCAGCGGCCCGAGATCGGCGTCGGTGGTCACATCTCCACCTACGCCTCGGCCGCCGCACTCTACGAAGTCGGCTTCAACCACTTCTTCCGCGGCAAGGACCACCCCGGCGGTGGCGACCACATCTTCTTCCAGGGCCACGCCTCCCCCGGCATGTACGCCCGCGCCTTCCTCGAGGGGCGCCTCAGCGAGGAGGAGATGGACGCCTTCCGTCAGGAGAAGTCGAAGCCGGAGCACGGCATGCCGTCCTACCCGCACCCCCACGGCATGCCCGACTTCTGGGAGTTCCCGACGGTGTCGATGGGACTGGGCCCGATGAACGCGATCTACCAGGCCCGGTTCGACCGTTACCTGCACGACCGCGGCCTCAAGGACACCTCCCAGCAGCACACCTGGGCGTTCCTCGGCGACGGTGAGATGGACGAGCCGGAGTCCCGCGGGCTGATCCAACAGGCCGCCCTCTACAACCTCGACAACCTGACCTTCGTCATCAACTGCAACCTGCAGCGTCTCGACGGCCCGGTCCGCGGCAACACCAAGATCATCCAGGAGCTGGAGAGCTTCTTCCGGGGTGCGGGCTGGAACGTGATCAAGGTCGTCTGGGCCCGCGAGTGGGACGATCTGCTCGCCAAGGACAAGGACGGCGCCCTGGTGGATGTGATGAACTCCACCGTCGACGGTGACTACCAGACGTTCAAGGCCAAGGACGGCGCCTACGTGCGCAAGTTCTTCTTCGAGCGCAGCCCGGAAACCGCCAAGCTGGTCGAGGACATGACCGACGAGGAGATCTTCGCCCTGCGCCGCGGTGGCCACGACTACCGCAAGATCTTCGCCGCCTACCAGCGGGCGCTGGACACCAAGGACCAGCCGACCGTCATCCTGGCCCACACCATCAAGGGCTACGGCCTGGGCCACAACTTCGAGGGCCGCAACGCCACCCACCAGATGAAGAAGCTGGCCCTGGAGGACCTCAAGCAGTTCCGCGACAAGCAGGAGATCCCGATCACCGACGAGGAGCTCGAGAAGGACCCCTACCTGCCTCCCTACTACAACCCGGGCCCGGAGTCCCCCGAGGTGCGCTACATGCTGGAGCGACGTAAGGACCTCGGCGGGCCGTTGCCGGAGCGCCGCCACGGCTACACCCCCCTGGCCGTGCCCGAGGTCAAGGGCTCGATGCGCAGCGTGCTCAAGGGATCCGGATCCCAGGAAGTCGCCACCACGATGGCCCTGGTCCGTGCCCTCAAGGACCTGATGCGCGACTCGGAGATCAAGAAGCGCCTTGTCCCGATCATCCCGGACGAGGCCCGCACTTTCGGTCTGGACGCCTGGTTCCCGACCCTGAAGATCTACAACAACCACGGTCAGAACTACACCCCGGTCGACGCCGACCTGATGCTGTCCTACAAGGAGTCCGAGCAGGGCCATATCCTGCACGAAGGCATCAACGAGGCCGGTGCGGTGGCATCCTTCACCGCCGCCGGAACGTCCTACGCCACCCACGGCGAGCCGATGATCCCGCTGTACATCTTCTACTCGATGTTCGGCTTCCAGCGCACCGGCGACGGCATCTGGGCCGCCGCCGACCAGATGGCCCGCGGTTTCCTCATCGGCGCGACCGCCGGACGCACCACCCTGACCGGTGAAGGTCTGCAGCACATGGACGGGCACTCCCCCGTGCTGGCGTCGACCAACCCGGCCGTGGTCTCCTGGGACCCCGCCTTCGCCTACGAGATCGCCTACATCATGCGCGACGGAATCCAGCGCATGTACGGCGAAGGCTCCGGCGGCGAGAACAGCCCCGGCGAGAACGTCATCTACTACATGACCGTCTACAACGAGCCGGTGCACCAGCCGGCCGCTCCGGACGACATGGATGTCGAGGGCCTGCTCAAGGGCATCTACCTGTACTCCCCCGCCGACAAGCTGATCGGCACCGGCGAGAACTCCGCAGGTGACGTCGGTGACGCCCCGGAGTCCGAGCTCGAGGCGAATATCCTGGCCTCCGGTGTCGGTGTCACCGAGGCCATCCGCGCCAAGGAGATGCTGCAGGACCGTTTCGGTGTGCGCGCTGCGCTGTACTCGGTGACCTCCTGGACCGAGCTGGCCCGCGAGGGCGCTGCCCAGGCCAAGGAGGAGCTGCGCCACCCCGACGGAGTGATCCCGAAGCCCTTCGTGACCCACCTGCTGGACGACGCCTCCGGCCCGTTCATCGGCGTCTCCGACTTCGCCACCGACCTGCCGGAACAGATCCGGGCCTACGTCCCAGGCGAGTACACCACCCTGGGCACCGACGGTTTCGGATTCTCCGACACCCGCGCAGCGGCCCGGCGCTACTTCAACTCCGATGCCGAGTCGATCGTGGTGGCCGTGCTCTCCGCCCTGGCCCGCGCCCACCAGTACTCCTGGAACGACGTGCGCGCCATCGCCGAGGAGTTCAACCTCACCGACCCGACGAAGGCATAGGTCGCAGGTAGGGCTTGCGGGCCCTACCTGCGAACCCTGCCTGCGAGTCCTGCGCTGCTAGAGTGGGTCGGAGAACCCTGCCCCCACTCACCGACACCCCACAGGTGTCGGCGGTAGACGCGAAAGGCCGTAGAAGCGTTGGAGATCTCCCCCGAGGCACAGCAGAAGCTGGCCGGAAAACTCACTGGCTCTGACGACGCCGACTCCGCGGCAGCGCCCGGCCGGAGCGCCCGGGACGCCCGCAACACCGCGATGGACACCGCGACCCGGATCGCGGTGATCATCGAGGAGGCCACCGGGGTGGACGTCGAGGAGATCGAACTCGACAGCAACATCACCGACGACCTCCACATCGACTCGGTGTCGCGCATCGACGTCGCCATCCGCATCGAGGACGCCTTCCACGTACGTATCGAGGAAGAGGACATCGACGCTGCACGTACCGTCAAGGACATCGTGCGGTTCATCGAGGCGCGCACCAGCACCGGCGAGTGAGCGCCATGTCCGCCGACGGAATCACTGGAGTCCTCGCCGAGGTCGACGAGTGGCCGGTAGGCACCGTAGGCGCCGCGGTCGTCACGACCGACGTAGACGGGCCCGTGTTGCACGGCGACGCTGACCGGCTGTTCGCCCTGGCCAGCGTCAGCAAACTCATCACCTGCTACAGCGTGCTCATCGCCGTGGAGGAAGGTGCCTTCGACCTTGATGACATCGTGGACGACATCGCCGCAGAGTACGGCACAACGGTGGACGCACCGCAGGACGTAACGGTGCGTGAACTGCTCAGCCACGCCTCCGGGGTCGGCATGCACTCCCGGGCGCAGGAGAAACCGGCCCGCAGTCGCCGCATCTACTCCTCTGCCGGTTTCGACATCCTCGCCGACCTGGTGTCCTCGACCGGCATCCCGTTCTTCACCTACGTCCGCGAAGGGCTCTGCGAGCCGTTGGGCATCGACGTCCACCTGTCCGGTTCGGCAGGTCACGGGTTCGGTGCCCGGCTGGGCGACCTGGCGGTGCTGGCCGCAGAGTTTCTCTCCCCCTCGCTGATCTCCGAGGAGCTGTGGGACGAGGCGCTGACCCCGCAGTTCCCCGAACTCGACGGTGTGGTCCCCGGCTACGGGTCGCAGCGTCCCTGCCCCTGGGGCCTGGGCATGGAGCTGCACGGGGAGAAGTCGCCGCACTGGCTGCCGGACAGCATGCCCGCCGAGGTCGCCGGCCACTTCGGCCAGGCCGGTACCTTCCTGTGGTTCCACCGACCTACGGGACGCGCGGCTGTCGTCCTGGCTAACCGTCCCTTCGGGGACTGGGCGAAGCAGCGTTGGGACGGCTTCAACGACCGCCTGTGGTCGGCCTTCTGACGCCGACGCGCCCCATCCTCGCTCTCACTCCCACTCCCGGGTGGTCCGACCCCCTCCTGCCCACCCGAGAGCGGGAGTGAGAACGCAGCGAGCACACGAGGCCACACGGGGAACACACAACGAAAGACCCCGGTGCGGTGACCTACGTAGGTCTCCGCACCGGGGGTGGTGTTGCTCCCCCAACTGGATTCGAACCAGTAACCTTCCGATTAACAGTCGGATGCTCTGCCGTTGAGCTATGAGGGAATGTCTCTGCTGTCCCGGAAGAAGCTCTCCCTGGCAACGAGGACATACTCTACCCAGACACCGGAGTTCTATCAAATCTGCAGGTAAGAACACGGAAATGGCCACCCGAACTCCGCAAGAACGACAACCGGAACTACACCGACATGATTCACTGTCGCTCCCCTCGCCCCAACCACCCACCCGACAATTTCCCCACAGGCCTGTGCTTAAATAAGCGCACGGGGCTATAGCTCAGTTGGTTAGAGCCGCGGACTCATAATCCGCTGGTCGCGGGTTCAAGCCCCGCTGGCCCCACAGTGAGTACCAGCAGTTCAGAGGGCATATCGTCACACAGGTGATATGCCCTCTGACTGCACCCGGCACACGCCGCCTACGACCTACCTCACACTGCCTCAGTCTTTGTTTTGCAAATCACACTTATGGGACCTTTCCCCCCCTAAACTTCCTGCCATCGGCGACCTAACGCCGTTCACCAACCCAGGGAGTCAGACATGCAGGATGGAATCGGCGCACAACTGTTGCCTATCGGCCTCGCCGTGATCATGGTGGGCATCGGCCTCACCCTCACCCCCACCCAGTTCAGGCGCAGCGTGAATTCCACATCCACCGTCACCTGGGGGCTGATCGGTCACGTGGTGGTCGTCCCGCTCATTGCCCTGGCGCTGGCGTTCATTCTCAATCTCTCCCCTGTGTTGGCTGTCGGCTTGATGCTGCTCGCCGCCGCCCCTGGCGGTGTCACCACGAACCTGTTCGCGCATCTGGCCAAGGGCAATGTCCCGCTGTCCATCGTGCTGACCGTGATCACCTCGATCCTGATGATGGCCACCCTGCCGCTGTGGGTATGGATCACCGTGCGCCTGTTCGAGGACGTCACCGGTGATGTCGGAACGGTCACCGTCCCCCCGGGCGAGGCGATCGGACTGGTCGTCGGCGTTGTCGGCGTGCCGGTGATCATCGGTATGTTCATCCGGGCGAAATCGGAGCGCATCGCCGCGAAGCTGGAGAAGATCATCGCGGTCGTCGGCGCGGTCGTCCTGGTCGGCGTGTTCACTTTCCTGGTCATCGATCTCGGCGATGAGCTGGGCCCGCTGATCGGCGAGGTTGGCCTCGCTGTCCTCATCTTCAACGCCCTGGTGATGGCCACCGGCTGGGCGGTCGGTGCAATGCTGAAGCGTCCGGCGGAGGACAAGGTCACCCTGGCCGTCGAGTACGGTACACGCAACTCGACGATGTCGATGGTGATCGCCCTGTCGGTCATCGGCTCGACCGAGATCGCTGCGCCGGCCATGCTGTTCAGCGTGACCATGTACATCTTCGGTGTCGCCCTGCTGGTGTGGCGCCGTCGGGCGTTGAAGAAGTCGGACGCCCCGACCACCGCCAGTGCGGAGGATTCCGACGTCACCGTCCCCCAGGGGTGACGAGTCCGGATTCGTAGGCCAGGACGACAAGTCGCGAGCGATCCCGGGCGTGGAGTTTCGACAGGAGCCTGCTGACGTAGGTCCTCGCGGTCGCCGGGCTGATGTGCAGGTGCGCGCCGATCTCGGCGTTGGTCTCACCGTGCCCCACCCGTTCCAGCACCTCCCGTTCCCGGCCGGTCAGCCCGTCCAGCAGTTCGGGACGCGTCGCTGAGACACCGAACTCCCCGAGCCTGGCGAGGATCATCGGGGCGATCGACGGCGAGAGCGACCCGTCCCCTGCGTCGACGGAACGGATCGCCGCGCGCAGGTCCACCGGCGAGATGTCCTTCAGCAGGTAGCCGGACGCCCCGGCGTGGATCGCGGCGAGGACGTCACGGTCCTCGTCGAAGGTGGTCAACACCAGTACCCGTACCTCGGCAAGGTCCGGGTCTGCGACGATGCGTTCCGTGGCGGCGATGCCGTCCATCCGTGGCATGCGGATGTCCATGAGCACCACATCAGGCCGATACTGCCGGACCAGGCTGACGCCCACTTCCCCATCGGCGGCTTCGGCCACGACCTCGATGTCACCGTCGCGTTGGGCGAGTTGGCGTAGTCCGGCGCGGACGAGTTCCTGGTCGTCGACGGGCACGATACGGATCATGGTTCCAACCTTGCCGGAATCCTCGCGGTGACGGTGAATCCGGCAGGGCTGGTGGTGCCGGTGGAATAGGTGGTGAACGTCCCGCCGAGGACCCGCACCCGTTCGGCCATGCCGGTGACCCCGTGGCCGAGCGAGCCACCACCGCTACGGTCACCGGTGTCACCGCCACCACCGTTGTCAGCCACCGTGACCACCAGCGTGGCGTCCTGAATGTGCGCCGAGACCCGCACCCGGGTGGCGTGGGAGTGGCGCAGCACATTGGTCAGCGACTCCTGGACGATCCGGTAGGACGCGGCGTCCACCGCCGGGGTGAGGTCGGCGGAGCGCGTGCTGATGTCGACGTCCACGGCGATGCCGGCGGCCTCGACGTCGGCGGTGAGCACCCCGATGTCGTCGAGGGACAGGACGCTGCGCTCACCGTCGGTGTCGCGTTCCCGCAGCAGGCGGAGCATGGTGCGTAGTTGGTTCAGGGTGCTCGAGGCCTGCGATCTGATCTGGTCCAGCGGTGCGGCCGCCGGTTGGTCGTCGGTGATCTCCTCACGGGCGACGGCGGCGTGCAGGGAGATCACCGACAGGCCATGCCCGACGGAGTCGTGGAGTTCACGGGAGATGTGCTGGCGTTCCACCTGCTCGGCTAGCTGGGTGATGTGTCGCTGTTGAGCGAGGTGACGCCGCCGGGCGTGCACCCCGTAGCCCAGCGAGATCGCCGCGGCGATGAGCGCCAGCGTCGACACCGACTCGGTGCCGAGCAGGTACCCGACGGGTTGGGGGTCGTCGCGCAGGCGGAAGTACAGTGACACGGCGAACACCACCGACCCGCCACCGACCCGCCACCGACCGCCCAGCCCAGCCTGCCCCGCTCCGCGGTGGAGAACAGGGCACCGGCGACAGGCAGGGCCACACCGATCGGCGGATACTCCAGGACGTAGTAGGCGAACGTGCCCAGAACACTGACGGCCAGTACCGTCCGCGGCAGCTGCCGACGGACCAAAAGCACCACGCCGAAGGCCGCGACGAAGAGGTAGGACGCCAGGCTCGGTACGTGGTCGGTCCCGACCTGGGACAGTGCGACGACGCTGATGAGCACCGTCGACACCGCCACGGCCATGGACACGTCGACGACCCAGGGCGGGACGCTCGGGGTACCACGGTCGGTGTCGGTCACGCCCCCGAGCCTAACGCCTGGCGAGCTCGGGAGATTGCGACGGCGACAGCCCCGGTGGCCACGCCGACAATCACTCCGGTCAGCAGACTCGACAGTCCGGAGAGCACCCGGAGGATCACCGTCTCCACCGCTGGATCCAGGTCGCTGAGGTTCCCGCCGAGTGCTGGCGGGTTGCCGCCGAAGGCCGAATCCCAGAAGATCTGGTGGCCCAGCAACAGGAAGACCCCGTAGATCGCCCCGATCGCCAGATTGGTGACGAATGGACGTTGCGCCCGGGCAACGAGGGTTGCGATGATCCAGATCAGCGGCGGGACGAAGACGAACAAAGAGTTGATCAACGTCCCCTCGTGGATGATGTCGAGATCGTGCAAGACCACTCGAGGTGCGCCGAGAGCGGCGAGAAGGACGAGGACGGGGACGGAGAACCCGAGGCGTGGGCTCTGGTCCACCTCGGTGTCGGTGTTGCTGTACATGCTCACTGACGCTACGGCCGGGCCGCAGGGTGCACATCCGTCTACGCGCGTCTCCCGGTGTCGCTTCTCGACGTAGTCCGTTGCAGTCCGACGCCGTCCATTGGCGACCAATGGCATGGGGATGTCGAGACCGTAGGCCGATGTGCTGCTGTTCGGGCCGCAATAGCGTCATGGCTATGACTCCTTCACCGAGCACTTCACCTTCCCCCTCCTCCACCTCGGCCCCCTCGACAACCACAGTGGACTGGTTGCTGGCCTGTGCCCTCGGCGTGGTCGCGCTGATCCGACCAGTGGTGCGAATCATCGCAACCCAGGCTGGCTACGAACTTTCGGCGGCCGTCCCCGTTCTACTCACGCTCGGCATCACCGTGGTGTGGGTCGTCGCCGTGGTCTCCGCCCGAACACCATCCCCGGTCCTCACCCTGATGATTGCCGGTGTGGTCTACGCAGAGCTCTCGACCGTTCTCAGCGGGGTCCTCTCCCCCATCCTCGATGGCGAGTTCTCCGGCCCGCTGGCGAACCCGGTCGCGATAATCCCGATGCTGCTGATCAATGCCGGGTGGGGACTGGTCGCTGGCGGGATCGCGCTGACCTTCCGGCGGCGGGTGTCCCCGACTGCCCTTCGCAGAGCACCACTGTGAGTCCTACCGCACCAGACGCGCGACGGCGGCGGAGACCTCGTCGAGCTTCTCCATCGCCTCTTCCTCTCCCTGCTGGGCGGCATGCAGAACACAGTGCTGCATGTGGTCGTCCAACAGGGCCAGCGCCACACTCTTCAGCGCCGACTGCACGGCGGTGACCTGGGTCAACACGTCGATACAGTAGGTGTCCTCGTCGACCATGCGGTGCAGCCCGCGGACCTGCCCCTCGATGCGCTTGAGGCGGGCGAGGTAACGCTTCTTGTCCGGGGTGTAGCCGTGCGAACCGGCGTCCGCACCGTGACCCTCGTGGCCGTCGTTGCCCTCCCCGGCTGCCGAATCCCCGCAGCCGCAACCGCAGGACGCACCCGCGTCCTGGTGCGCCAGCAGGTTGCCGTTCACGGCGCCGTCATTCACGGTGCCCTCGGTACCCTCACTCATGATGTCTCCTGTTCGCGTGAGAAAAGCCCCCGGTTAATACCCCTATAGGGTATCAGCGTCGGGGCCTTTCCCGCAAGGTGGGACGCCAGGGCCGGTCCAACTCAGTGGCCGCGGGCGATCCACTCCTCCAGGTGCGGGGCCTCCGCACCGATCGAGGTGGCATCACCGTGCCCGGTGTACACCTCGGTCTCCCCCGGCAGCGTCAGCACCTTTTCCCGGATCGAGTCGATGATCGTGTCGAAGTCACTGAACGACCGGCCCGTCGCACCCGGACCACCGGCGAACAAAGTGTCACCACTGAGCAACACCTTCGCCTCCGGCAGGTACAGACAGCACGACCCTGGCGAATGGCCCGGAGTATTCACTACCCGCAACCTGGTCCCGGCGATGTCGAAGACCTGCCCATCGGACAGATCCTCGTGCCCGACACCCGGGTGCGTCTGGTTCCACAGCATCTGGTCACCCGGGTGCACATGGATCCGGGTATCCAACCGCTCCGCCAACTCCGGGGCCACGGTGATGTGGTCATTGTGGGCGTGGGTGCAGATCACCGACCGCACCCGGCGACCACCGACCGCCTCCACGATCGCATCGGCATCATGGGCAGCGTCGACAACGATCACCTCCTCATCGTCACCGATCAGCCAGATGTTGTTGTCCACCTCCCACTCGCCACCGTCGAGCGCAAACACCCCGTGGGTCACGACCCGGTCAATACGCAGCCCCGTCTCGGAGGCACCGGCGAACTTCTCGGACTCTCCTGGGACACTCACAGCTCCACCACCGATCGCAGCACCGACCCCTGCTTCATCTTCGTGAAAGCATCCTCCACCGCATCAATACTGATCCGCTCATCCACGAAGTCACCCAACGGGAACCGCCCCTGCAGATACAGGTCGGTGTACAACGGGAAATCCCGCTCCGGCAAACAATCGCCGTACCAGGACGACTTGGTCGCCCCACCACGCCCGAACACATCCGCCAGCGGCAACTCCAGGCGCATCTCCGGGGTCGGCACACCGACCAGCACCACTCGTCCGGCCAGGTCACGCATGTAGAACGCCTGGGTAAAGGTCCCCGGCAGTCCCACAGCATCAACCACGACATCGGCACCGACACCACCGAGGATCTCGTGGACGGCCTGCACCACCGGCTGATCCTCACCGGTGGCCGAGGCATCCCCACCCAAAGCCGACGGGTTGATCGTGTGCGTGGCCCCGAAGTCCTTCGCCCGCTCGAGCTTCTCGTCCGACAGGTCCACCGCAATGATCCTGGTGGCCCCGGCCAGCTTCGCCCCGGCGACCGCGGCCATCCCCACACCACCGCACCCGATCACGGCGACGGACTCACCACGCTTGATCTCACCGGTGTTCACCGCCGCACCCAGACCGGCCATGACACCACAGCCCAGCAGCCCGACCGCCGCCGGATCGGCCGACGGATCCACCTTGGTGCACTGTCCCTCGTGGATCAGCGTCTTCTCGATGAACGCGCCGATCCCCAGCGCCGGCTCCAGCTCGGTGCCGTCGGTCAGCGTCATCTTCCTGGAGGCGTTGAACGTGGCGAAACAGTACTTCGGCTCGCCCTTCTTGCACGCCCGGCACTCGCCACACACCGCACGCCAGTTCAGCACCACGAAATCACCGACGGCGACGTGCGAGACGTTCTCACCGACGGTCTCCACCACACCGGCGGCCTCGTGGCCGAGCAGGAACGGGTAATCGTCGCTGATCCCACCGTCCCGGTAGGCCAGGTCGGTGTGGCAGACACCGCAGGCCTGGACCGCCACGATGACGTCGTTGGGGCCCGGATCAGGCACCATGACATCCACCAGTTCCACTTCTGCACCCTTACCGCGGGCGATAACACCCTTGACCGTTGTATTCACTGGTGCCGTTCCTTTCATGCAGGTTCGTCTCGTTGGTCCCCCAACCATACGGAGAAATCCGCGTCTCTGGGGATCCCGGTGTTCCCGCGGGCACCCGGGGCGGCAGGTATGATGG
Source organism: Candidatus Corynebacterium faecigallinarum (assembly GCF_052264515.1). Classification (NCBI taxonomy): domain Bacteria; kingdom Bacillati; phylum Actinomycetota; class Actinomycetes; order Mycobacteriales; family Corynebacteriaceae; genus Corynebacterium; species Candidatus Corynebacterium faecigallinarum. The sequence goes on along the minus strand of NZ_JBQQOC010000009.1, from coordinate 69,755 downwards.
CGGCATAGTTCTACGGTCGCCTTCCACCCCACGATTCGCCCCACGATTCACCAAGGAGCACCCTCAATGATCCAGCTGGTCATCGGCGCCGCCGCCGGCTACGTCTTCGGTACCAAGGCAGGACGGCGTCGCTACGAGCAGATCCGGCGGGGCTACGAGGCCACGATCAACTCCCCGGTCACCCGGCGTGCCGTCCAGGCAGGACGCAAGGCCCTGGCCGACCGCATCGATCCCGAGCCGCGGATGCGCGAGCTACGCGACGTTCGTGGTGCCGACCGTCGCGGGGAGCTCGACGGTTCGCAGGACGCCTACCTGGAGGACGACGCCCTCGAGTTCGAGGAGGACATCATCGTGGAGTCGGACCAGCCCCGGATGCGGGACGCCAAGGGCCGACCGGTCAGTGAGCAGGACGGCTCCGGCGGCACCTCACGTCGCCGCTTCGGCCGCCGGTAGTCACTGCCAGCCCCTCTGTTAGCCGCCCGGCTCCCCGTAGGACTGGGCCTGTTCCTGCAGCGTACGCCGGTACTTCTCCAGCGCCATGAGGTCGGCGAAGGTGTCGTTGTACTCCTTCTTCTTCGCCCCACCCTGGTCCGGACGCATCTGCTGCATCCGTGACTTCAGCTCGGCGATTTCCACGCCGACCCAGCGCTCCTCCATCCGGGCGACCACCGCACCTGCGTAGAACTCCAGGCGCTCAGGCTTGCACCGTGGCTCCTCCACCGCCAGCTCACTGATCACCGCGCGGCACATCACGTCATCGGTGGCCGCGGTCACCGCGTCCAACCAGTCGGCACCTGCGGCATGGCCGTCGGCGGTGTCGACACTGCCTACCCCGCCTGCCGCGGAGATCGCGGTGGCGACCGCGACATAGGTCGGGTGCTCGAAGGTCTCCGGCAGCAGTCCGTCGGCGTCCGCACCGACCATCTGCGGCTCCTGCAGCATCAGCTTCAGCACCTCGCGGGCCGGTTCCAGGTTGATGTCATCCGGGTTCGGACGGCTCAACATCGACGCCACCGCACCACCCCGCGCACCGGTGCCCGCGGCTTCAGCCTCCTGCGCCCGACGGGTCAGCCTGGCCACCCCCTCCTTGAGCTGGGTGCCGGAACGGTCCTGCCCGCCCCGGGCGGCCTCACGGCGCACCTGGGTGACCACCTCGGTGGGGTCCGGCCAACTCAGCCACCCGGCGGCCTGGCGTGCGTACTCGTCGCGCAGGGCGTTGTCGCGGATCCCGGCGAGCACCGGGACGATACGGCGCAGGGCGTCCACCCGACCGTCGACGTGGTGGGTGTCATAGCCACGCAGGATGGTACGGATGACGAACTCGAACATCGGGATCCGGTCGGCCACCATCTCCCGGACCGCGGCATCGCCGCGCTCCAACCGGATGTCGCAGGGGTCCATGCCGTCCGGGGCGACAGAGACGTAACTGCGTCCGGTGAACTTCTGGTCGCCCTCGAAAGCACGCATCGCGGCCTTCTGCCCGGCCTCGTCGCCGTCGAAGGTGTAGATGATCTCGCCGCGGAAGAACTGGTCGTCCACCATGAACCGGCGCAGCATCTGCAGGTGCTCCTCGCCGAAGGCGGTACCACAGGCGGCGACCGCTGTCGTCACCCCGGCGGCGTGCATCGCCATGACGTCGGTGTAGCCCTCGACCACGACCGCCTGGTGGTCGGTGGCGATCGACTTCTTGGCCAGGTCGATGCCGAAGAGCACCTTCGACTTCTTGTAGAGCAGCGTCTCCGGGGTGTTCATGTACTTCCCCAGGTTGTCGTCCTCGAAGAGCTTGCGGGCTCCGAAGCCGATGACGTCGCCGGCCACCGAGCGGATCGGCCACAGCAGCCTGCGGTGGAAACGGTCGATCGGCCCACGGTTACCCATCCGGGACAGCCCGGCGTCCTCCAACTCCTTGAACTCGAACCCGCGGCGCAGCAAGTGCTTGGTCAAGGTGTCCCAGCCGGCGGGTGCGTAGCCGCAGCCGAAGGCGGCGACGGTCTCCTCGGAGAACCCACGGTCGCGCAGGAACGCCCGGGCGGTGGCCGCCCCCTCGTCCTGCTCGTCGGCGTACCGCTCCATGTAGAACTCGTGCGCCGCCCGGTTCGCCGCGATCAGACGCTGTCTGGTGCCGGGCTCCACCCGGTTGACCGGCCCCCCGCCCTCGTAGTTGATGCGGTAGCCGATCCGCTCAGCGCACTGCTCGACAGCCTCGGGGAAGGTAACGTGCTCCATCTTCATCAGGAAGCTGAAGACGTCCCCGCCCTCCCCGGTGGAGAAGCAGTGGAAGTAGCCCTTGTTCGGGCGGACATGGAAGGACGGGGTCTTCTCGTCCTTGAAGGGGCTCAAACCCTTCATAGAATCCACACCACCGGGGGTGAGCTGGACATACTCGCCCACCACCTCCTCGATCGGGGTCTGTTCCCGGATCGCGGCGATGTCGGTGTCTGGAATCCGCCCTCGTGCCATGGCGACCATGATAGCGCCACCAGCGGACCGGCCCAGAAGAGCGAATCGACTGTGATGCAGGACACAACGTCCTACGATGGGGAGGACTGCAGAACCAGTACGGCTGCCCGAAGGTGCTGACTACACCGACGAGACGCCGTCGCACCATGAGAAGAGGACTCCCCATGCCATCTGCTGGCACGCATTATGACGTTCTGACCGTCGGTTCCGGCTTCGGAGGTTCAGTGACCGCCCTGCGACTGACGGAGAAGGGCTACCGGGTCGGGGTGATCGAGGCCGGCCGACGATTCGCGGACCATGAGTTCGCGAAGAACTCCTGGCACCTCAAGGACTTCCTCTGGGCACCGAAGCTCGGCTTCTACGGCATCCAGCGCGTCCACCTGCTCAAGGACGCCATGATCCTGGCCGGAGCCGGTGTCGGCGGCGGGTCACTGAACTACGCCAACACGCTCTACAAGCCCGGCGACAACTACTTCCGCAGCCGCGCCTGGGACCACATCACCGACTGGGAGGACGAGCTCACCCCCTACTACGACCAGGCCCGGAAAATGCTCGGCGTGGTGACGAATCCGACCGTCACCCCGGCCGACAAGCTCTCGAAGCAGGTCGCCGAGGAGATGGGGGTCGGCGACACCTTCCGGATGACCCCGGTCGGTGTCTTCTTCGGAAAGAAGGCCGGGCTGGAGGGAGAGGAGGGCGAGACCGTCGCCGACCCCTACTTCGGTGGTGTCGGCCCCGACCGCACCGCCTGCACGGAGTGCGGTGAGTGCATGACCGGCTGCCGGCACGGGGCGAAGAACACCCTGCTGAAGAACTACCTCTACCTTGCGGAGAAGGCCGGTGCGAAGGTCCACGACCGGTCCACGGTCACTGCGATCCGCAAGCTCGGTGCCGATGACGAACCCGGCTGGGAGATCACCGTCGAGCGGACCGGACCGATCCTGGGCCGGAAGAAGACCTCCACCTTCACCTCCGACTACCTGATCATGGCCGCCGGGACCTGGGGCACCCAGAACCTGCTGCACCGGGAGAAGGAGGACGGCACCCTGCCGCAGCTCTCCGACCACCTCGGCCAGCTGACCCGCACCAACTCCGAGGCCCTGCTGGGCGTCGGACTGTGGAAGAAGGAGCCGGAGTACGACTTCCACAAGGGAGTGGCGATCACCTCCAGCTACTGGCCCGCCCCGGACACCCACATCGAGCCGGTGCGCTACGGACTGAAATCCAACGCCATGGGCCTGCTGCAGACCCTCAACACCGACGGTGGCACCAGATGGCCCCGCTGGGTGGAGTTCCTGCGCCTACTGGTGAAGAACCCGCTGGCGATCAAGCTCGTCCTCGACCTGCGCGGCTGGTCGGAACGCACCATGATCAACCTGGTCATGCAGGCCCGCGACAACTCGCTGACCACCAACCTCAAGAAAATCGGCCCGCTGCGCTGGCTGACCAGCCGTCAGGGCGAGGGCGAGCCGAACCCGTCCTGGATCCCGGAGGGCAATGAAGCCACCCGGCGCGGTGCCGCCCACTTCGACAAGGCTGTGGCCGGTGGTGTGTGGCCGGAGGTCTTCAACATCCCGCTGACCGCGCACTTCCTCGGCGGCTGCACGATCTCGGACTCCCCGGAGACCGGCGTCGTCGACCCCTACCACCGGGTGTGGGGCTATCCGTCGATGTTCGTCACCGACGGCTCCTCGATCACCGCGAACCCGGGTGTGAACCCCTCGCTGTCGATCACCGCGAATGCCGAACGTGCCGCGGCACTGTGGCCGAACAAGGGGCAGGTCGATCCCCGCCCCGACCAGGCGACCACCTTGGCCGGCTACCAGCGGGTCACGCCGGTGCGTCCGGAGCACCCGGTAGTGCCGGACGAGGCGCCGGCGGCGCTGCGCCTGCCGATCACCCCGGTGCGCAGCACGGTGTAGTCCCGGTCAGCGGGTAGGCCCCGACCAGTGTCAAAAGCCGGCGTAGAAGTCGGCGAGACGGTGTTCCCCCATCGTCTCCCCGACACAGTCGTGCGCCATATTCCACGTCAGGAACCGGACGGTATCCGCCGCCTGCGGATTGACCAGCGCCATCAGACGCAGTGCCGGTTCCAGGAGCATCCGGGGAATCCTCACGGTCCGTGGTGATCGGCCAGCGGCCTCACCGGCGACCTCCGCTAGTTCGGGCCAGGTGAAGATCTCGGGACCACCCACATCCCAGGAGCCGCCGACACCACTTTCCATCCGGTCGACGATGAACGTGGCGAGGTCCGCACCGTGGATCGGGTTGACGCGCACCTGGCGATCCAGGACCGGCACCAGGCCCCGACGTGCCATGGGGAGCATCTCCAGCATGTCCGAGAAGTAGCCCGACGGGCGGATGATCTGGGCGACGACCTCGGCGGTGGCGAGGGTCTGCGCAAACGCGGACTTCGCCCGCGTCAGCTGTGCCGGGCAGTCGTCTGCCCCGAGCGCGTGGACGTAGGTGAAGGAGCGTCCTCCGTGTGCCAGCACAGAGTTCAGGACATTCAGATTGGCCAGGTTATCGATCTCCCAGGGGTCGTTGCCCTGTCGGGTGACTCCCAGCGCAGAGATGGTCCTCTCGGCACCTGCGGAGATATCACGGGTGAATGTCGGATCGGTGACATCCCCGACCACCCATTCGGCGACACGGCCGTCCAGTCCCGGGGATCCGTGGGGTCCTTCCGCCTCGGCACGGCCCCTGTCCCGTACCACTGCGCGAACACTGTAACCACGGCCCGCCAGTTCAGCGACGATGTACCTTCCCGCATAGCCGGACGCACCGACGACCAGCACAGTAGTCACTTCTCACTCACCTCTGCTCATGGGTCCGGCCCCGTCCTGGACGGCAATGTCCTGCACCAGGATCCTACCCGGGAGGGCCTGTTGGCCGACCCCGATCAGGTTCTGTGCGACACTTGTCTCCGTGAATCGGAGTGCAGGCACCAACAGCAGTGGTTCGGGCAACGGCAAGGACCCGAAGAAGATCGTCGGCGGTATCGCCGGAGTGGCTGTGGCCCTGGTGGCCGGCTATTTCGGGTTGGACGCCGCGACCAGTGACGATCCTGCACAGGCCGTCGATTCCGCCTCCGGCGACTCCTGTGCCGTCGACACGCTGCCGTCCGAGGCCGACGGGGTCATCGACACCATTCTCGACGGTGGGGACTTCGACCACCCGGACCACGACGGCAAGCATTTCGGCAACTACGAGGGCGTGCTGCCGCAGGAGTCGAACGACTTCTACCGCGAATACACCGTAGAGACCCCCGGGCTCGACCACCGCGGTGCCCGGCGCATCGTCGTCGGCGGCGGCACCCACACCGATCCGGACATCTGGTACTACACATCCGACCACTACGACAGCTTCTGCGAGATCCCCGACGCTGAAGACTGAGAAGTCTGAGTGGCCTGAATACACTCAACCCCAGGCCGCGCTGATCGACGAGGCCGACTTGTCCAACCGCTCCAACCTGGACTCGGTCAGTGAGGCCACCTGGTCGATGACCACCCGCAGCTTCTCTGCGTCGGTGGACGCCTCCTCCCACCACGGGCGGAACAGCAGGTCCAGGCTGCCCGGTGCGCCTTCCGAGAGGTACTTGGTGACCCGGAAGATGCGCTCGCGCTGACGGTCCTGGTCCGACTGGTGACGCCCCTGGTCCATCACGTAGAGCACGGCGATGGATTTCAGCAGCACCACCTCGGCGCGGACCTCGTCCGGGATGATCAGGTCGGCGGAGTAGCGTCCCAACGGGATCCGCGGGTCCCCCTCGGTCGACAGGTTCAGGTGGGCCGAGCGGGTCGCGGTCACCGAGGCGGTGACGAACCGGCTGACCAGCTCACTGGTCAGGCCCTTGAGCGCCACATGGTCCTGCAGTGAGCCGTCGAAGTCCGAGGCACGGACCACCGGTGCCATGGCGCGCAGTCGGTCGGCGGCGTCCAGCAGTTCCTCCGGGGAGCCGCCGAAGGCCCGGGCGCCCTTCTCCGCCAGCGCGGCGAGTTCCACCAGGTCCCACAGCACCCGCAGGCTGATGCGTCCGGAGACGATCCCGTCCTCTACGTCGTGGACGGAATAGGCCACGTCGTCCGACCAGTCCATGATCTGGGCCTCGAGGCACTTGCGTCCCTCCGGGGCCTCCTCACGGATCCAGGACAGGACCTCGAGGTCGTCGGCGTAGCAGGAGTACTTGCGTCGCAGCGTGCCGTCCGGCGCGATCGGTCCCCACGGGTATTTGCAGGCGGCGTCCAGCGAGGCCCGGGTCAGGTTCAGACCGTAGGACCTCCCGTCGGGCCCGAGGGTCTTCGGCTCCAACCGGATGAGGATACGCAGTGTCTGGGCGTTGCCCTCGAACCCGCCGCAGTCCGCGGCGGCGATGTTCAGGGCGTCCTCCCCGTTGTGCCCGTAGGGCGGGTGGCCGATGTCGTGGGTCAACCCTGCCAGGTCGGCAAGGTCGGGGTCGGCGCCGAGAGCCTTACCGATGCCGCGGGCGATCTGACCGACCTCCAGGGAGTGGGTCAGTCGGGTGCGCGGGGTGTCCCCGGACCCGGGTCCGACGACCTGCGTCTTGTCCGCCAGCCGACGCAGGGCGGCACTGTGCAGGACGCGCGCCCGGTCACGGTCGAAGTCATCCCGGGCGTCCGGCACCGCCCCGTCGACGCCGAGGGCTTTGACGGGGACCTCGACGATACGGGCCAGGTCGTGTGCGGTGTAGCGGTAGCGTTCCACGTGTCGTCCTCTAGTCTTCGTCGACGGTGTAGTCGCCGGCGCCTTCATCGGTGATGCGGTAGTAGATCATCCCGCCGGTCTCGTGGATGATCGCGTTGATCTGCTCGGAGCGGCTGGAGACCGCCGGCCCCTGGCGGGTCGGTGAGGCGTGGGCGTCGAAACCCTGGCCGCCGATCATGTTCGTGGCCCGCAGCGAGTGGTTCGGGTCAGTGACCACGGCGACTGACTCCCAGCCCTTCTCCTCGGCGACCGGGGCGAAGGCCTCTGCAGAACCGAGGGTGTCCATCCCCTCGCCGATGGATGTGATCGCCTCCTCCGGCACGCCCTTGTCCCGCAGGTACTGAGCCCCGGACTGCGCCTCGGTGTAGACGTCGCCCTCGAGTTTGCCGCCGATGGTGGTGATGCTGTCGGACACCCCGTCCTCGTAGAGCTCGTAGGCGTGGTCGAGACGGGCGGCGAACCACTGCGACGGCGTGCCGTTGTACTGGGCGGCACCGAGGACGAGGATGGTGTCGGCGGCATCACGGTTGTCCTGCCGTGCGTACGCCCAGACATGACCGGCCATGGCCAGGGTGATGACCAGGCCGACGACGATGGTGCCGATGATCATGTAGATCGCCCCGCGCACAGCTGCGCCCAAGGTTGATCCAATGGTTCTGCCGACGTTCATGCGCCTAACTCTACGCACCTCAACCACGGATTTCCGTTATTGTTGAGTGCATGTGCGCCGCCAATATTCTCTGGAATCCGACCGCTTCCCGTACCCCCTCCGCTGGGGCCCGAGTACGCCGCTTCGCCGCCTCCGTGGCCGTCGCAGGTGTGGCCGGGGTGGGTGTCGGATTGACCGGCGCCGCGGCGTTCGCCACCGCGGGTCAGGACGTCTCGATCCAGGCCCAGGGAACCGCAACGGACACCGGCACTGACATCACCCTGGACTCCCAGGTCGTCGACCAGGCCGGTGTGCTCTCCGACTCGGAGGAGTCCTCCATCGCCAGCACGCTGTCGGACGGGGTCTCGGAGACCGGGGTGAAGGGCTACATCGTCTACACGGACAATATCGGCGGCAATGTCGACGCTCTCGCAGAAACACTGCGGGAGCAGGAAGGTGGGAACAACGTCCTGGTGGCCGTCATCGACGTTCAGTCCGAGACGAGCGGCCAGTTGGCCACCTCTTACGGAAGCGGTGTATCCACTTCCATTGGCGAGGACGCTTACGACGCAGGTATCAACAACCTCAGCGGTGGAAATTGGGCAGGCGGCGGCCAGGCCATCGCCGACGTCATCGCCGACGTCACCCCGGCCTCCACCTACGCCTGGGGTGGCGCCGCCGTCGTCGCCGTGGGCGGCGGTATCGGTGGCGCGGTCTGGTACTCCCGAAAGAAGCGCAGAGAGAACGAGGCGAACGAGCTGGAGGCCGCCCGCACCATCGAGGCCGGGGACACCACCGACCTGTCCCAGCAATCCACCCAGGTGCTGCGCACACTGGCCGCCGAGGAACTGCAGAAGGCCGACGAGTCCATCCGCAAGGGAAGCAACGAGCTGGAGACCGCCGAGGCGGAGTTCGGTGTCGAACGCACCCGCGAGCTGCGCTCGGCCGTCGAGTCGGCGAAGAAGACCCTCAACAACGCCTACAACGCCCACCAGCGGGTACAGAACAGGCTGGTCGGTGGCGAGGCAGAGGAGCGTAGCCTGCTGATCGAGATCGTGTCGTCCTGCGGCACGGCGGAAAAGCACCTCAGCGACCAGGCGGAGAGATTCTCCACCCTGCGGGAGAAACTGATCAACGCCCCGGAGATCATCGACCGGTTCTTCCAGCAGACCGTGGAGCTGCGCTCGCGGATCCCGAAATCCCGGGCGATCCTGGAGGACCTGGCCACGAAGGTGGATCCGGTTCTGCTGGACTCGGTCAACGACAACCCGGACATCGCCGAGGCGGAGATCGACGCTGCCGAGGAGGCGATCGGCCGGGCCCGCGATCTGCTGCACCTGCCCGCCGGGCAGCAGGGTGCCTTGGTCGACGAGGCTGGTGCCGCACACTTGGCGATCCAGCAGGCCGACCGGCAGCTCGCCGCGGTCGAGCACGCCGAGTCCCAGCTGCAGGAGGCCCGCACGAACCTCGCCTCCCTGATCGACGAGGTCGACGAGGAGATCGCCGAGGCCAACCAGCTCGCCTCCAGCAGTGCCCCGGTCAACAAGGAGAACCTGGCTGAGGCTATGGACATGGCCACGACAGCCCTGGCCAAGGCCCGGGAGATCGGCGAGACCGACCCGCTGGGCGCCTACTCCGAGTTGCTGGAGGCCGACGGCGAGCTGGACATCCAGCTCGACGAGGCCCGTGGTGCGGAGAACAACTACCAGCGCACCCTCGGCATGGTGGACCGGACGATCTCGGACGCGACGCACCGTCTGCGCTCGGTGGAGGACAGCATCCACAACCGCGGTCGGATGATCGGGGTGGAGGCACGGTCAGCCGCCCAGTCCGCCGGCCAGTTGATCGACGAGGCTCTACAGCTTCGTGACCAGCGTCCCCGAGACGCCTACAATGCTGCCCAGCAGGCCAATGCCTTGGCGAAACAGGCCGGTGACCTGGTGCGTCGTGATGTCGATGACTACAACCGTCGCAATAACTACCACGGCCGTGGCGGCGGTGGTGGAGGCAACCTCGTGGCCGGTATGCTCCTCGGCTCGCTGCTCAGCGGCAACGGCGGATTCGGCGGCGGATTCGGCGGAGGTGGTGGCTTCGGCGGAGGCGGCGGCTTCGGCGGTGGCGGCGGAGACTTCGGCAGCTTCTAGCCTCCCCCTCCCCCGCCCATCAGCACCTTGAGGAACTATGAGGACAGACAACAAGCCCGGTGGGAGTGAGTACTGACACTCACTCCTACCGGGCTTATTCGCTCAGAAGCTGAAGACCCCGAAGACCCAGAAGCCTCAGAAGTCGATGAAGTTGAACAGGTACAGCAGGATGAACGGCACCAGGATCAACAGGAAGATCGAGATCCGCCAGCTGTTGGACAGCATCCGCGACTCCATGGCGTGACGCGCTACCCAGGACAGGAACACCTGGACGTCCAACGGCAGCGTCTGGCCGGACCCCTCGAACTGCAGGTGAAGGTTCTTCAACCCGCCGTTCTCCGAGGTGAACTGGCCGATCTTCTCCGCCTTACGCAGGTCCAGCTGCTCACCCTCCTCCAGATCGGAGGCATTGAACAGCACGAACTCCTTGCGGTTCTCCGCCCGCACGACCACCCGGTGGCGGTCGGCGGTGCAGGTCACCACCTGGGAGGCGCCGAAGGTGTTGGCGTCACCGATGGCGGTGAACACCTGGGAACCGGTGGCCTCCCCCGTCGTCGCCCGCATCAACGGACCCTTGTCCTTCTCCAGCTGCCAGGTGTCCCCACCGAAGCGGATCGTCGCGACGCCACGCTCCTCGGCGTACTCCGCCACCCGGTCCATGTCCTTGGGCGGCCCTGCGTAGATCGGGAAGGTGTGGCCGTCGGACGGCACGGACCAACGGATCGACGGGTTCGGCATTCCTGCGGGTTTCCCTTCTAGCAGCCGGCGAGACGCTCGGCGAGGTAGCCGGTCAGCTTGTCGAGGCTGACGCGCTCCTGGCTCATGGTGTCGCGCTCACGGACGGTCACGGCGTTGTCCTCGAGGGTGTCGAAGTCGACGGTGACACAGAACGGGGTACCGATCTCGTCCTGACGACGGTAGCGACGGCCGATGGCACCGGAGGTGTCGTAGTCGATGTTCCACAGACCACGCAGCTCCTCGGCGACCTTCTGGGCGGTCGGGGTCAGCGTCTCCTTCTTGGACAGCGGCAGGACGGCGACCTTGATCGGGGCCAGACGACGGTCCAGCTTCAGCACGGTGCGCTTGTCCACGCCGCCCTTGGTGTTCGGGGCCTCGTCCTCGTGGTAGGCATCGACCAGGAAGGCCATCATGGCGCGCCCCAGGCCGGCGGCAGGCTCGATGCAGTACGGGATCCAGCGCTCGCCGGACTCCTGGTCGAAGAAGCTGAGGTCCTCACCGGAGTGCTCGGCGTGGGTCTTCAGGTCGTAGTCGGTGCGGTTGGCCACACCCTCGAGCTCACCCCACTTGGTACCGGCGAAGTTGAAGGCGTACTCCACGTCGACGGTGCGCTTGGAGTAGTGCGACAGCTTCTCCTTCGGGTGCTCGTAGAGTCGCAGGTTCTCCGGGTCGATACCCAGGTTGACGTACCAGTTGAAGCGGTCGTCGATCCAGGTCTGGTGCCATTCCTCGTCCTCGCCGGGCTTGACGAAGAACTCCATCTCCATCTGCTCGAACTCGCGGGTACGGAAGATGAAGTTGCCCGGGGTGATCTCGTTACGGAAGGACTTGCCGGTGTTGGCGATGCCGAACGGCGGCTTCTGGCGGGCGGCACCCATGACGTTCTTGAAGTTGATGAAGATGCCCTGGGCGGTCTCCGGACGCAGGTAGTGCAGGCCCTCCTTGTCGTCCACCGGGCCGAGGTAGGTCTTCAGCAGGCCGGAGAACTCCCGCGGCTCGGTCCACTTGCCGGGCTGGCCGGTGACCGGGTCGTTGATGTCGTCCAGGCCGTTGGCCGGCGGGTGGCCGTGCTTCTCCTCGTAAGCCTCCAGCAGGTGGTCGGCGCGGTAGCGCTTGTGGGTGTACAGCGACTCCACCAGCGGGTCGGTGAACACCTCGACGTGGCCGGAGGCCTTCCACACATCGGTGGGCTGGATGATGGAGGTGTCCACACCGACGACGTCCTGACGTGAGGTCACCATGTGGCGCCACCACTGACGCTTGATGTTCTCCTTGAGCTCCACGCCCAGAGGGCCGTAGTCCCAGGCGGAACGGGTACCGCCGTAGATCTCTCCGGCGGGGAACACCAGTCCCCTGCGCTTGCAGAGATTGACGACGGTCTCGATATTGCTGGCAGCCATGAGCTCGGGGTACTCCTCATTGACGAACGTTGACGAACATTAGGGAACGTGGCCTGACAGGGTGGTCAGGTGATCACGACTATCCTACCGTTGCACCGGGTCGAAGCCACCCCCGGCCCTCCCACCGTCATCAGGGTATAAAAAAGGACCCGCGAAGGGGGGGGTTATCGCGGGTCCCGGCCACGCTGTCCTCAAAGAGGATGGGGCCTGGTTCCCCGTTTGATGGGATCGACTTAGGGGGGGGACAAGCGATCCCTAGGGAACTGGCACTAATTTACGGCTGTTGTGGCATGTCTGTCAAATCACACCATCGTGCCTGGTGACCACCCCTGTTTTCGACGCGATACACTCCATCAGAAGCGATCTCGGGTTAGGGTTGGGTCACGATGAATACACCACAGATCGGACAGCGCAACACCCGCCAGCGCGCGGCGGTCGTCGAGACGCTCGATTCCCTCACCACTTTCGCCAGTGCGCAGGACATCCACGCCACCTTGACCCGGCACGGACACAAGGTGGGACTCACCACGGTGTACCGCACGCTCCAGCAGCTCAACGAGCAGGATCTGGTCGACACCCTGCAGGACGACAGCGGTGAGATGCTCTACCGCAGCTGCAGTTCTGTGCACCACCACCATCACCTGGTCTGCACGTCCTGCCGGAAGGCCGTCGAGGTCGACGGCGGGCCGGTCGAGGGGTGGGCCGCCCAGGTGGCTGAGACCCACGGGTTCGTGCTGACCGGGCACACCGCCGACGTCTTCGGGCTGTGTGCCGAATGCGCCCGCGCGCAGCGGTCCTGAGCGCAGTGACACCCAGGTAGGGCTGCTACCCCACCGCGTCGAACATGCTGCCCAAGGCGAAGGTCGCCGCGGCCGCACCGACACCGATGGCCAACTGACGCAGGGCGCGCAGCCACGGGGACACACCGGAGAGCATCCCGACCAGTCCACCGGTGATCATCAACACCACGCCGACCAGCACGACAGCGACGACGATGGCGGACAGGCCGGTCATTCCGAAAAGCAACGGCAGGACCGGGACCAGCGCGCCAGCGCCGAAGCACAGGAAGCTGGAGATCGCGGCGGACATGCCGGACCCGGTCTCCTCCTCGGCCTCGACCACCGCCCCGGTGTCGATGTCGCCACCGGTGACGTCAGTGTTCAGCTCGGTGTTCAGCTCTTCTTCCAGATCCGCACCGTCGCGGAGCTCCTGGAGACCCTCCAGCTCGGCGATCTCGGCGAACACCGCCGCGGCCTTCTCCTTCGCCGCCTCCGGGTCCAGCCCACGTGCGCGGTAGACCAGCTCCAGCTCATTGCGCTCGACATCCAGCTTCGGCACCGCCGTGCGGGTGTCCGGATCCGGGGTGGATGCCGCGAGCAGTTCCTTCTGGCTGGTCACCGACACGTACTCGCCGGCGGCCATGGACAGGGCGCCGGACAACAGGCCGGCGATACCGGCGGTGAGCATCGTGTTCTGACCGGCCCCGGCACCGTACATGCCCAACATCAGGGCCAGGTTCGAGACCAGGCCGTCATTCGCCCCGAAGATCGCCGCCCGGAAGTCCCCGGACATCTTGGCCCGACCCCGTGCCGCCAACCCGCGGACGATCTCGGCGTGGATCGCCTCGTCGGCTGCCATCTGCTCGGTGGCGTCGTTGTCCGACAGGTAGTGGTTACGGGTCTCGGCCGACTGCATCAGCCCGAGCACGAACACCGAGCCGAAACGTCGGGACATCCAGGCCAGGATGCGGGTGTCCAGGCTGGCCCGGCGCGGCAGGCCGACCTCGTCGCCGAGCCGGGCACGCCAGTACTCTTCATGCCTGGACTCGGCGTCGGCGATGGCCAGCAGGATCTCACGTTCCTCACCGGTCTTCTTCCGGGCCAGTTCCCGGTACACCGCCCCCTCGGCCCGCTCGTCGGCGAGGTAACGGCGCCACCGGTTCAGCTGACGCTTGGTCGGCTGCGTCGGCCCGATCCCGGCTGCATTCGCATCGTTCACGTCACTCACTTCACACCGCCGAACCGCCGGTCCCGTTTGGCGTACTCGTACACCGCATCACGCAGGTGGGCGCGGGTGAAGTCCGGGAACAGGACGTCCTGGTAGACCATTTCGGCGTACACCGACTGCCACGGCAGGAAGTTCGAGGTGCGCTGCTCACCGGAGGGGCGCAGGAACAGGTCGACGTCCGGCATCTCCGGTTCATCCATGTGGGCGGCGACGAGTTGCTCATTCACGTCACGGGGACGCACCCGCCCAGCGGCGACATCCTCGGCGATTGCACGGACCGCGTCGGTGATCTCGGCGCGTCCGCCGTAGTTCACGCACATCACCAGGGTCATCTTCGTGTTGTCCGCGGTCTGCCGCTCAGCCTTCTCCAGCTCGGAGATCACGCTGCGCCACAGCCGGGGCCGGCGTCCCGCCCAGCGCACCCGCACCCCCTTGGCGTCGAGTTCGTCCCGCCGACGCCGCAGGACGTCCCGGTTGAACCCCATGAGGAAGCGGACCTCGTCGGTGCTGCGCCGCCAGTTCTCGGTGGAGAAGGCATAGGCCGAGAGGTAGTCGACGCCAAGCTCCAGGCACTCGTCAACGGCGTCCATCAGGACGGCCTCGCCCCGCTTGTGGCCGTCGGTGCGCGGCAGCCCCCGCTCCTGGGCCCACCGCCCGTTACCGTCCATCACCAGGGCGATGTGCTTGGGGATCAGCGCGGCAGGGATCTCAGGGTTGTTCACGGTCCATATTGTGCCAGAGCTTAGCGTCCGCCGACAGGACCCACCCGGCCAAACACACAGTCAGGGGTGTGCGGTGGTTAGAGCGCGACGAACGCCTTGCAGGCTGACTCGGTCTGGTGCCGCACATGGGCGGCCAACAGGTCATGGGCGACCGACAACAGGTGCGGTCCCTCCGGTGAGGCGGCGATCGACGCGAGGGTCTCCATCGCGGCCGGCTGCGCCTCCCCGGTGCGGGAGAGCAGCCACAGCACCCGCACAGCCTGCGGCGGCGGGGTGAACGCACCCGGGGGTCGGCAGGTGGTGCACACCGCTCCCCCGGCCAACGGGTGGAAGGCGCGGTGGGGACCGCGTCGTCCACACTGGGCGCAGTCCACCAGGCTCGGCGCCCACCCTGCCAACCCCAGGGCCTGCAGGACGAACCGGTCGGCGGTCGTCCGCGGTGGCAGGGTGTCGCCGGCCGCGAGGTCGGCGAGCGAGGCGTCCAACAGGTCAACGACGTGTCCGGCCTCCTCGACAGAGCCCTGGACGGTGATCTCGGCGATCTCCAGCATCGCCACCCCGGCGTAGAACCGGTCGACGTCCGCGACGATCTGTGGGGCGTAGGTGGCCACCGTTGCGGCGTCGGTGACAGTGGCCAGTCCCCCGCCGGAGAGGGTGGCGTTGCGTGGCGGGTAGATCTGGACGTTGACCCGGCAGAAGCGGTCGAGTTTCGCCCCGAACCGCGACCCTACCCGTCGGATCCCCTTGGCCACGGCACGCACCAGCCCGTGCTCGCGGGTCAGCAGGACGAGGATCAGGTCGGCTTCCCCCAGTTTGTGGGTACGCACGACAAAGCCCTCGTCCCGGTAGTGGGGACGAGGGCTCCGGGACATGCCCGACAGTCTAGCCAGCTAACGTCGCTGCTGCTCGACCGCCTGACGGTAGTCCATGGCCTGGGTCGCCTGGGCGATACGGACATTGGACAGGAAATTCTCCAGGCCCATACGCAGCAGCATCAACAGGAAAACCATCCAGACCGTCAGCAGCACCAGTCCAACCAGTCCGAGGATGAAGTCCCCGGCGCCGGCGTCCCCGACCGCCATACCGAAGAGCACGGTGATGATGGCGACGAGCCACGCCAGCCCCAGCGCGATCACACCCAAGGCGTAGGCGATCTTCACGATCGACGGGGTGGCGTAGCGGGTGAAGCCGAAGTCGAACAGGGAGCTGAACAGCTGGTCCCTGTTGGTTCCGGTGTTCACCGGCGGGGCGGGGGCGGCACCTGCCCCGTAGAGCGGCGGCTGGTTGCCGTCACCCTGTGAGTAGCTGCCGAAGGAGGGGAAGCCACCGTCACGTCCGGCGCCACCCCACCCGTTACGGTCGTAGCCGTCGTTGCCGCTGTTGCCGCTGTTGCCGTCGTCACCGCTGCCGTCGCCGGGGGTGGTCATGGGTCTCCTCCAGGTGTCAATGGGTCACCGACGAGACTAACACCGCGGCGCACCCGCCAGCGGTCAGAACCCCAACTTGCCGAGCTGCTTGGGGTCGGACTGCCAGTTCTTCGCCACCTTCATGTGCAGGTTGAGGAAGACATTCTGCCCAAGCAGATCGATGAGTGACTGCCGCGAGTTGTGGATGATCCGTCCCCAACGACGGTTGTCCTTGCCCCGCAGGATCCGCTTCTGGCCTTCGCGCTCGACGAAGATCACCGCGTGGACGTCCAGCACGCCCTCCCGGTCCTCGGACGGCAGCACCTCCTCAATCTGCACCGCCACCGAGTGCGGCAGTTCGTCGTGCAGCCCCGACAGGGCAGCCTCGCGGATCAGCTCGGACATGCGGGTGTCGCGGTCGTCGTCGGTGACGTGGTCGTCCGGGTAGAACTTCGGGCCTTCCGGCAGCGCGGCGGTGATGACGTCCAGCAGGACGTCCAACTGCACCTGTTCAGTCGCGGACACCGGGATGACCTCGGCATTCGACTCAGCCCCGCCGAGCATCTCGTGCAGCGCCATGAGTTGTGCGCCGACCTGGTCCTTCGATGCCTTGTCCAGCTTGGTGACGATACCGATCACCGGGGTCTTCGGTGCCGCGGTGCGCACCGCCTCCAGGATCCAGCGGTCGCCGGGGCCGATCTTCTCGTCCGCCGGGATGCACAGGCCGATGACGTCGACGTCGGCATAGGTGTCCTTGACGACCTCGTTGAGCCGCTCACCGAGCAGGGTGCGCGGCCGGTGCAGCCCCGGGGTGTCCACCACGATGATCTGGGAGTCGGGACGGTGCACGACTCCACGGATCGGGTGCCGGGTGGTCTCCGGCTGGTCGGCGGTGATGGCGATCTTCTCACCGACCAGGGCGTTGGTCAGGGTGGACTTGCCGGTGTTCGGGCGGCCCACGAAGCTGATGAATCCGCTGCGGAAACCCTCCGGGGCGGCGAACTCTGACCCGGGTGCCGGGGTGGTCGACAGCGCATAGGCGTCCTCCGGCAGGTCGGCGAAGTCCGGGAAATCCGGAAAGTCCGGGGATTCTGTGTCGTTACTCATCGTGGATCCTTGTCCTCGTCGTCATGGTTGTCACGGTCATCACCGTCACGGTCGTCGGCTGGGTCCTGGTTGTCCGGACCGTCCTGACCGTCCGGCCCCGGGGTCGGCCCGGCCACCACGATGGAGCGGATCTTCACCCGACCACGACGATCACGTCCACCTTCGCACGTCAGGTGCAGTCCGGCCACATCGACCTCCGCACCCGGGAGGGGCACCCGGCCGAGTTCGAAGGAGACCAGGCCGGCGACGGTCTCCACCTCATCGGTGATCTCCTGCGGGAACTCCAGGTCAACACCGTTCTCCTCGTAGACCTCCACCAGGTCGCCCAGGCTCAGCCAGGAGTCCACCCGGTAGCGGCCCGGGTCGAGGTACTCCACCGGGGCGTCGTCCTCCCGGTCGTACTCGTCGGAGATCTCGCCGACGATCTCCTCGAGGATGTCCTCGATGCTCACCAGTCCGGCGGTTCCGCCGTACTCGTCGACGAGCACGGCGATGTGGATCTGGTCGCGCTGCATGTCCTCCAGCAGGTCGTCGAGCATCCGGGAGTCCGGGACGAACACGGCCTCCCGCATCAGCTCGGACACCGGGGTCGTCCGGGGGCTGGAGGTGGCATCGGAGTCGTAGGTCGCGGCGACCAGGTCCTTGAGGTAGGCCATGCCGACCACGTCGTCGACGCTCTCCCCGACCACGGGAACGCGGGACAGACCGGAGCGCACGCACAGACGTACGGCCTGGCTGGCGTTCTTGTCGGCCTCGATCCACAGCATCTCCGGCCGCGGCACCATCACCTCGCGGGCGGTGGTGGACGCCAGGTCGAAGACGGACTGGATCATCCGCCGTTCGTCGACCTCCACCACGCCACGCTCAGAGGCGATGTCGACCATCTCGCGCAGCTCGATCTCGCTGGCGAAGGGTCCGTCACGCAGGGCCCGCCCCGGGGTGAACAGTCCACCGAACCACACCAGCACCCTGGCCAGCGGGCCCAGCACCCTGGTGACCGCGACGAGGAACCAGGATGCCCGCATCGACAGGGTGTAGGGGTTGCGTCGACCCATGGTGCGGGAGACGACGCCGACGGCGACGTAGATCAGCAGAGAGACCAGTACGATGGCCACGGTCATGGCCCAGCCCTTGTCCCCGATGAGGTCCAGGGCCACGACGGTGACCAGCACCGCCGCACCTGCTTCGCACACGGTGCGCAGGAGCACCAGCAGGTTGATGTAGGTCGGGCGGTTGTTCATCACCCGCAGCAGACGGGGAGCCCCGCTGCGTTCGTCCTTCACCAGGGACTCGACGCGGGCCAGGGACAGCGAGCTCAACGCCGTCTCCATCGATGACAGCACACCGGCCAGCGGCAGGATCACCAGCAGGGCGATGACCGCGTCGACCGCCACCGGGAGGTCAGGCATCAGCGTCGCTGCCGCTGTCGGCGCTCTCGTCGGAGTCTGCGGCGCTGTCGCTGTACGGCGGCGGCACCGGGTTGTTCCAGCCCTCCTCGTCGCGGTCGGCGGCACTCGGGAACGCCGCGGCCCCCGAGGGCTTCGGGCCGAAGGAGACGCCGCGTTCCTCCTGGGAGTCGTACCAGTCGGCGAGGATCTCGTTCTGCAGTGCGAACATGCGCTGCTCCTCGTCGGGCAACACGTGGTCGAAGCCCAGCAGGTGCAGCACACCGTGTACGGTCAACAGGTCGAGCTCGTGGGCCAGCGGGTGGCCGGCCCGGTCGGCCTGGCCGCGGGCGAACTCCGGGCACAGCATGATGTCGCCGAGCACGCCGGGGCCCGGGGGCGGGCCGTCCTTGCGTCCCCACCCGGGGGTCAGCTCGTCCATGGGGAAGCTCATCACGTCCGTCGGACCCGGCAGGTCGAGCCACCGCACGTGCAGGTCGGCGATGGTGTCCAGGTCCACGATGTGGATCGTCAGCTCGGCACTGGAGTGCACGTCCAGGCTCCACAGCGCGAAGCGGGCGACGTCGATCAGCTCCTCCTCGTTGACCTCGCCGTAGCCGGACTCGTTGAAAACCTCGATGCTCATCGCACCCTTCCTTCCTCTCTGCGCCTGACCTGCTGGAAGCGGCGCTCCGCCTGTCGTTCCTCCCGGTCCTGCCGGGCCAGTTCCTCGTCGGCCGCCTGGGCCGCCTCGTAGCGGTCGTAGGCCAGGATGATGCGTCCCACCAGGTGGTGCCGGACCACGTCCTGCGAGTCGAACTCGGTGACGGTCACCCCGTCGACCCCGGAGAGGATCTCGTGGGCGACGGTCAGCCCGCTCTTCTGGTGGTTCGGCAGGTCCACCTGGGTGAGGTCGCCGGTGACCACGATCTTGGAGCCGAAGCCCAGGCGGGTGAGGAACATCTTCATCTGCGCCGGGGTGGTGTTCTGTGCCTCGTCGAGGATGACGAAGGCACCGTTGAGGGTGCGTCCACGCATGTACGCCAGCGGGGCGACCTCGATGACCCCGGACTCGATGAGCTTCGGGATGGCCTCCGGGTCGAGCATGTCGCGCAGGGCGTCGTAGAGCGGCCGCAGGTAGGGGTCGATCTTCTCGCCGAGGGTGCCGGGCAGGAAGCCCAGCTTCTCCCCCGCCTCCACCGCTGGGCGGGTGAGGATGATGCGGGTGATCTCCCGGTTCTGCAGCGCCTGGACAGCCTTGGCGACCGCCAGGTAGGTCTTGCCGGTTCCGGCCGGGCCGACACCGACGACGACGGTGGAGTTGTCGATGGCGTCGACGTAGTCACGCTGGCCGAGCGTCTTCGGACGCACCGTCTTGCCGCGACGGGTCACGATCGCCGGCTGGGTGACCTCGGCCATGCCGGACATCTCGGCCCCGCTGTCCTCGGTCGGGGCGCTCACCTGGGCGTTGGTCTGGTCGACGAGGTCGACGGTGCGGCGGGTCAGGTCCGGGGTCACCGCGGAACCGCGGGCGGCCATGGACTCCAGCTCACGCAGCACCTGGCGGGCACGGGACACCTGCGAGGCCTCACCCCGGACGGTGACGTGGTGTCCACGGCTGAACAGGTCGGCGTCCACGAGGTCCTCGATGACCCGCAGGTTCTCGTCTGCGGTGCCGGCGACGATCGGTGCGGTCGCCGGCTCGAGGTCGACGGTGGTTGACACGATCTTCCTGGGTGGTTGCTTCACAGTGTTCTTCGGTTCTCCATGCTGTGGGTTGTGGGTTGTGCTGTGTTTCTCTGTCTTGCTGCTGCGGCTGAGTCTACTGCACCGGCGAGGTCTCCCCGTCCTTCAGTGGACGGACCCGCAGCGCCGACAGGTCGTCGCTGTAGGAGACCTGGGAGACCGCCCGCCAGTTGTACCCGTCGAGCTGGATCCACAGCAGGTCGCGGTTGATGTCGGTGCTGTCGGACGAGCTTGCTTTGGCGTAGATGATCCATACCGCCCGGTAGCCGGCCAGGTCGTCGCGGTGGGCGTCGAGGACCTCGTCGACGGCGGCACGGTCAGCGGTGAACAGCAGCGCGACCTCGGCCTCGGTGATGTCGTCCACCGGTGCCTCGGTGACGGTGTCGGCCGTGGTCGTTCCCGGTGGCCAGACCCAGACTTCCGTGTCCGTCTTGATCTGCAGTTTCCTGGCTAGTGCCGCATCGGTGAGCATCGGAACCACTCCTTGGTCCGCGGAGTTCCTGGGCTCCAGGTTAGCACCGGGGCCGGTGCCGCTACCGCGCCCAGCGTCCGGTGAGCACCCCGATCGCGCCCAGGGCGATCGCCGCGGCACTGGCGGTGCGGTAGACCTCGGGGCCGAGGACGACCGCCTGGCCGCCGAAGCCCGACACCGCCTCGACCTCACGTTCACTGACCCCGCCCTCGGGGCCGATGACCAGGACGATGTCGTCGACGTCCAGGTCGATCCGGGACAGCGGGGTCGCCGCCTCCTCGTGCAGGACGAGCACCCGCACCGAACCGGGGAGGTCGCCCAGGTGCCGCGGCAGGTCGGCGATGTCGCCGAGCAGCTCGCCGACGTCCGCACCCGACAGGCGTCGGGACTGCTTCATCGCGGAGACCGCGGTGGCCTGCCACTTCGCCCGCGCCTTGGCGGTCTTCTTCGCATCCTTGTCCCACCGGGAGATGCACCGGTCGGCCTGCCACGGGATCACCCGGTCGGCACCGGCCTGCACCGCAAGGTCCACGGCCAGCTCGGAGCGTTCCGACTTCGGGATCGCCTGGACCACGGTCACCCGCGGACGGTGGGACGCAGCGTCCAGCACCGCCGAACCGGTCACCCGGCCATCGACGGCCCACTGTCCGGCGACCCCCAGACCCGCACCGTCGGTGAGCACCACGGCTTCACCTTCCCGGATGCGCTTGACCGACGCATGGCGTGCCTCGGCGTCCGGCAGGACGAACGCGCCGGTCTCCCCCACCGCATCCAGCTGCGCGGCGAGGTCGGGGACGAGGAACACCGGGTCGGTCATGGGAACTCCTAGCGTCCGAACTTCTGGCGCAGCCGGGAGAACAGGCCGCCGGACTTCTCGTCGTCGTCGGACTGCAGCCCGGCGGACTCCTTCGACAGCTCACGCAGCTGCTCGAGCAGCTCCTGCTGCTTGCGGTCCACATCGTCGGGCACGGTCACGTCCACGTGCGCGATCAGGTGACCGGCCCCCTCACGGCGCAGGTGCGGAATACCCTTGCCCTTCACCCGCATCACAGCCTCCGGCTGGGTACCCGGATCCACGGTCACCGTGGCGACCGAGTCGTCCAGCAGCGGGACCTCGACGGTGGTGCCCAGGGCGGCGTCCACCATCGGCACCTTCACGGTGACGTGCAGGTCGTCGTTGTCGCGCAGGAAATAGGGGTGCTCCTTGACCTGCACCTCCACGTAGAGGTCGCCGGCGGGTCCGCCACCGGGGCCGACCTCGCCCTTGCCGGCCATCCGGATGCGCATCCCGTCGCGGATACCCGCCGGGATGTTGACGTCGATGTCGCGACGTGCACGGACGCGACCGTCGCCGGCGCACTCCTCGCAGGGATCCTCGATGATCTCACCGGTGCCCTGGCACCGCGGGCAGGCACGCGCCACCTGGACCTGGCCCAGGATCGACTGCTGCACCTGCATGACCTGGCCCTGACCCTGACAGGTCGGGCAGGTCGTCGGGGCGGCCTTGGTCTTCGAGCCGCTGCCCTCACAGCTGTCGCAGACCACCGCGGTGTCCACGGTGACCTCGCGCTCCACGCCGGTGAAGCACTCCTGCAGGGTCAGCTGCATGCGCAGCAGGGCGTCGTTGCCGGGACGCACGCGGGACGCCCGGGGGCCACCACCGCCGCCTGCACCGCCGCCGAAGAAGGCGTCGAAGATGTCACCGAAACCGCCGGCACCGCCGAAGCCACCGGCACCCGGGCCGCCGAAGCCGCCCTGCTGCTCGGGGTCGCCACCGGCGTCGATGATCTGACGCTTCTGCGGGTCCAGGAGGTACTCCTGCGCCACCGAGGCCTCCCGGAACTTCTCCGCCGCCTCCTCGGACGGGTTCACGTCCGGGTGGTACTTGCGGGCCAGTCGACGGTAGGCCTTCTTGATGTCGGGCTCCGAGGCCTCCTTGTCGAGGCCGAGGATTCCGTAGTAGTCACGAGCCAAGGGAAATATGCTCCATTAATCGCTGATGGGTATCGCTGACGGGTGTCACTGTGGGGAGGTCAAAAACCCCTCTAAGTGTAGTACGTTCTACTCCCCGCCGAGAATGCGGGATACGTAGTGGCCCACCGCCTGCACCGAACTGATGGTGCCCGGGTAGTCCAGGTAGGTCGGGCCGAGGACGCCCATCCCGCCGAGCAGGGAGTCACGGGACCCGTAGCCGGTGGCCACGACGGCGGCGGACTGCAACTCGGCCGGTTCATTCTCCTCGCCGATCGTCACGCTGACCCCGTAGTTGTCGGCGGCCACATGGTCGCGGGCGGCAGACAGCAGCCGCAGGACGACGACCTGCTCCTCCAGGGCGTCCAGCACCCCGGCGAGTTCACCGCTGCGCACCAGGTTCGGGGTGCCGGCCAGCAGCAGCCGGTCGGTGGGACGTTCCAGCATCGTCTCCACCAGCACCGTGGCGCAGGTCAGTGCGGGTCTACGCAGCAGTGGCGGGACCCGGTCGTCCTCGCCCGCGGCCATCGCGGCGATCGCCGCGGAGGCGTCGTCGAGGGTGTGACCGACGAGTGTCTCATTGATCAGTTCGCGCAACTTCGGCAGCTCCTCGGCGGGCAGTGCCTCGGCGAGGTCCACATTGCGCTGCTCGACCTGGCCGGAGTCGGTGATCAGCACGAGCAACAGGCGGGTGTCCGCCAGCTGCACGATCTCGCAGTGCTTGACCCGGCCGCGGCGCAGGTCCGGGATCTGCACCACGGCGACCTGCCGGGTGAGCTGGGCCAGCAGTTGGACGCTGCGGCGCAGCACGTCCTCCATGTCCACCCCGCCTTCGAGGAAGCCCATGATCGCCTGGCGTTCCGGGCGACTCAGCGGCTTGATCCGTGCGATGCCGTCGACGAAGTGGCGGTAGGCCTTCTCCGTCGGGATGCGCCCGGAGCTGGTGTGCTGCTGGATGATGTAGCCCTCGGACTCCAGGACGGCCATGTCATTGCGCACCGTCGCCGGGGAGACCCCCAGGTTGTGACGGTCCACCAGCGACTTGGAGCCGACGGGTTCATGGGAGGAGATGAAGTCGGCGACGATCGCGTGCAACACCTGCGCGCGCCGTTGGCTGGTGGATGATGTGCCGGCGACCTCTCTCTTACTCATGTGGTCCATTATCCACGAAGAACCGCGTCTGCCTCATCCTCTTCATCCTCGGCGAGCAGGATGTCGGTGATGATGCCGTCGGCCAGCAGTCGTCCCTTCTCGGTCAGCCGGGTCCGCCCGTCGACCCGCTCCAGCAGTCCCAGGCCCACATGGTGGTCGACGGCCGAGGTCGCGTGGGTCAGCAGGGAGTCGTCCAATCCCTCGCGCAGCCGCAGGCCCAGCATGATCCGTTCGGTGTGCACGTCGGCCCCGCTCAGCTGCTCCACCGTGGTCACCGGGGACTTCCCTGCCTCCAGCGCCTCGGCGTAACGTCGCGGCAGTTTGGCGTTCACCAGTCGGGTCAGCCCGTCGTGGTGGCCCTCGGCCCCCGGCGCCAGGCGTACACAGCCGTGTGCCCCGGGCCCTGCTCCCCACCACTGGCCGGAACGCCAGTAGACCAGGTTGTGCTCGCACTCCCCGCCCGGCTTCGACCAATTGGAGACCTCGTACCACTGCATACCGGCATCCTGCAGTGCTGTGTCGATCATCTCGTAGCGGTCGGCGTAGACGTCCTCGTCCGGGGCCGGCAGCAGTCCCTTACGTACCTTGCGCGCCATCGCCGTGCCGTCCTCCACGATCAACGAGTAGGCCGAGATGTGGTCCACCCCGGTCGACAGGGCGGCTTCGAGGGTGAGCCGCAGGTCGTCATCGGTTTCGGTGGGTGTGCCGTAGATCAGGTCGAGGTTGACGTGCTCGAAGCCGGCTGCCAGTGCCTCGGCGGCGGCCTCGGGTGCCCGGCCCGGGGTGTGGGCGCGTTCCAGGACCTTCAGGACGTGGCCGGCGGCGGACTGCATACCCAGGGAGATGCGGGTGTAGCCGGCCTCCAGCAGGGTCTCGAAGAACTCCGGGGAGGTCGACTCCGGGTTGGACTCGGTGGTGACCTCGGCACCGGGGGCCAGCCCCAGGGAGTTCTTCACCGCCCGCAGGATGCGGGCCAGGCCGTCCGCCCCGAGCAGTGAGGGGGTGCCGCCGCCGAGGAAGACGGTCTCCGGCGGGCCCGTGCGGTCCCAGTCGGCAGCAGCACGCTCGAGCTCCCGTTCCAGGGCGTCGAGGTAGGTGGCGGTGGAGGACGTCCCGTCCTCACCGGGGGTGTAGGTGTTGAAGTCGCAGTAGCCGCACCGTGTGCTGCAGAAGGGCACGTGGATGTACAGACCGTTGCTCATTCCCCCCATGCTATCGGTCTCAGCCGGTCTGCTGGGCCGCGGCCCGTCGGGAACGGATCTTCCCCACGATCTGCTCGACCCGGGCCCGTTCAGCGAGGAAGCGTGGCGGGGCCTCCCCGCGCAGTTCCGTCACCAACGCCGGGTGGTCGCCGACCACCGTGGCGTTCCAGGTGTCGACCAGTTCCAGGGCGTGCTTCTCCGCCCGGGCCAGTGCCTGGGGCAGCAGCACGCTCTGCTCCTCGATCGCGCAGCGGGTCTGCTCGACGACCCATTCGGCGAGTTCGGTGAGCTGGTCAATCACTTCGGTGTTGTGCTTGCGCAGGGTCAGCCGCAGGGTCGCGGTGCTCACCACCGGGGCGGGCGCCTGTTCCACCGGGACGACCTGCTGGTTACGCAGGAAGGACAGGGTGCGTCCCGGGTGGTCGTCGATCACGGCGTTGGCCGACAGCGACGCCGACAGAGAGCCGGAGCGGATGCCGGAGACGAAGGCCTGTCGTAGGCCGTTGAGCTCGGCGAGCGCGACGCGCACCTCGGTACGTCCTCCGGCAACCGCCTCACGGAGCTCCAGGGCACAGTCGCCGACGAGTTCGGTGTCCCAGTCAGCCATGGCCTCACTGAGGTTGTCGATGTACTCGGCGACCTCGTCGCCGATGTCGTACACGCTCTGAGTGAGCTCGCGCAGTCGCAGTCTGGCGGCGTCGTGCACGTGCGTCTCCTCTCACAACGTCCGGTATGCCGTGTCCCCGGTAGGGCAGGGCACAAGTGTATGACAGACCGAACCCCGGTCCAGGGAGGCTGGGCCGGGGCGGGTCGGGATAATTCTCGAATTTACTTCGAGGCTTCTACGTCGAGGGTCCTACTTCGAGGAGTAGATCCAGGCGATGTCGTCGGCGAAGTGCTGGGAGACCACGAAGCGCTTGACCTTCATCGACGGGGACATCTCACCGTCTTCCTCGGTGAAGTCACGGGCGCAGATGCGGAACTTCTTGATGCCCTCGGAGTGGGAGACGGTATCGTTCGCCTCGTTGATGGCGTCCTGGATCTCGGTGCGCAGTACCGGGTTCTTCGCCAGTTCCTTGACGGTGACGTGCTCGGCGATGCCGTTGCGCTTCTTCCAGCCGACCAGGGCCTCCTCGTCGAGAGTGATCAGGGAGCCGATGAACTTCTCATTGTCACCGACGACCATGGCCTGGGAGATCAGCGGGGCGGCGCGCAGGATGTCCTCCAGCGGCCCCGGGGAGACGTTCTTGCCGCCGGCGGTGACGATGATCTCCTTCTTACGGCCGGTGATCTTCAGATGGCCGGTGGGCAGCAGCGCGCCGAGGTCACCGGACCTGAGGAAGCCTTCCTCGTCGAAGCTGTCCTTCGTCGCCTCCTCGTTGTTCCAGTAGCCGTCGAAGACCACGGTGCCCTTCATGAGGATCTCGCCGTCCTCGGCGATGCGGACGGTGTTCCCGCCGACAGGCCTGCCGACGGTGCCGATGATGTTGTCCGGCTCGAAGTTCACCGCGATGGCCGCGGTGGACTCGGTCATGCCGTAGCCCTCGTAGATCCGCACGCCGATGCCCCGGAAGAAGTGCATGAGCTCCGGGTTCAGCGCGGAACCGCCGGAAATGCAGTACTGCAGGGAGCCTCCCAGGGCGGCGCGGACCTTGCCGTAGACGAGCTTGTCGAACAGTGCGCGCCTGGCCTTGAGCAGCACACCGGGGCCCTGTCCGCCGTCCAGGGCCTTGGAGTACTCCACGGCGGTCTTCTCGGCGAGCGGGAAGACCTTCGCTCCGATACCGCCGCCGTCGACGGCTTTGGACTTCACACCGGCGTGCACCTTCTCGAAGACGCGGGGGACACCGAGGATAATGTGCGGCTCGGCGCGGGAGAACTCCGGGACGAGGGTGGACATCTCGGACCAGTGGGACTGGGACGCGCCGCCGAGGGTGACGGCGAGGGACACGGCGTGGGCAAGGACGTGGGCCAGCGGCAGGAAGGTCAGCGCGCGGTTGCCTTCGACGGCGATGCCGCCGATGGGGTTGGTGAGGATGGCACGTGCCTCGCCGAGCCAGTTCGAGTGCAGCAGGCGGCAGCCCTTGGGCCGGCCGGTGGTACCGGAGGTGTAGACGATCGAGGCGACGTCGGAGGACTTGGTGGCGGCGATGCGCTCCTCGACACGGGCGTCGTCGATGTCCTTGCCGTCCTTGATCAGCTGGTCGACCGCACCCTCGGAGAAGGACAGCACCCGGTCGAGCTGTGCGGCCCCGGCCTCGACAGAACCCTTCTGGCCCTCGTGGACGAAGGTCCGCAGGCGGGTGGCGTGGCCGGACTTCTCGGCAATGCCGATCTTGGCACCGGAATCCTGGACGATCCACTCGCACTGCGAGGTCGACGAGGAGGGGTAGATCGGCACGGAGACCGCACCGGCGGCCATGATGGCGAAGTCCATCAGGGACCACTCGTAGCGGGTGTCGGACATCAGGGCCACGCGGTCGCCCTGTTCGATGCCATTGGCGATAAGTCCTTTGGCGACGTCATACACCTCACGCAGGAAATCGTCGGCCCGGACGTCGACCCACTCGAACTTCCGTGGCCGGCTGTACAGGATCGTCTGGGGTCGCTCGAGGGTGTTGTCCCTGAGCACGGTCAGACAGGTCTCGTTCTCGCCGATGGTGTACAGCGCCTCCGAGGTGTACTCCTGCATGTCTCTCCAATCACTTGAAATTATCGTTGCTGGGTATGCGGTCGGGACGCGCCGTGGCAGCACCCCGACAGTCCACCACCCCGGCAGTCTACGCTGTCACAACCGGGGCAGAACGTGGTCTAGAACACCATGATATATCAATAACTGTGTTGCCATACCCACAACCGCAGAACTTCTTGTGCTGGATCACATCAGGACCGAGACGGCCCACGCCACGACCAGTAGAACCATCAGCAGGGCAAGTGCCTGCCTGACCTTGGAATGGTGTTTCACCGGGATTCTCCTTCTTCACCGTGCACGTCACCGTGCACGTCACCGTGCACGTCACTGGGTTCATCTTCGGGTGCCCCTGCTGACACCGGGTCGGTGCCGAACACCCGCCGCTCCGCCGCAGAGGTGGGGAGGATCCTGCCCACCACCATGGTCAGCACCGCGGCGACACCGCAGGCCACCGGAACAAGAACGGCCAGCACGAGCGGGGCCTGGATCCACACCGGCAGATCAACGATCCACTGTTCGATGCCGTCAGTCATGCCGTCGGTCACAGTCCGTCAGCTTACCCGTCACGCTTCCGAACCAGCGAGTCCCCGCCGACGCAGCAACGGCTCGACGCTGCGCTGTTTACCCCGGAACATCCAGTAGGCGTCGTCGTAGTCGATGGTCGCCCCCCGGGACAGGATCATCCGGCGGAACCGCTCCCCGGCGAAGCGCACGTCGTCCAGGTCGACATTGACGGCGCCAGTGTCACCGCCAGCGGCCGGCGAGACTGCCGCATCGGTGTCCACGAACCCCTCGAAGCCGTCAGCGTCGAGCACCTCGGCCCACAGGTAACTCCAGTAGTCGGCGGAGTAGCCGCCGGCGAAGATGTGGTTGAAGTAGGTCGAGGCATACCGCGGTGCGATCGCCAGGTCGGTGATGCCGACCTGTTCCAGCGCCTCCTGTTCGAAGGCGGCGATGTCGGTCACCGCATCGGCCTGTTCCACGCTCAGCCGGTGCCATGCCAGGTCCAGCCAGCAGGCGCCGAGGTATTCCGTGGTGGCGAAGCCCTGCCCCCACCGGGACTGCTCCTTCACCGCGGCCACCAACTCCGACGGCAGTGCCGCACCGGTGTCGACGTGGCGGGCGTAGTTGTTCAGGACGTCCGGCTCCAGCGCCCAGTTCTCGTTGATCTGGCTGGGGAACTCCACGAAGTCCCGCGGCACGTTGGTGCCTGACAAGCTGGGGTAACGCACGTCCGAGAGCAGGCCGTGGAGTCCGTGGCCGAACTCGTGGAACAGGGTGGCGACCTCGTCGAGGCTGAGCAGAGCCGGGGCGCCGTCCACGGGCTTGGCGATGTTGAGCACGTTGACCACCACCGGGGTCTGGCCGAGCAGGTTGTTCTGTTCGACGAAGCTGCTCATCCACGCCCCGCCCCGCTTGGTCGGCCGGGCGTAGAGGTCGGTGAGCAGCAGGCCGATGGAGTCGCCCTGCCCGTCGTCCGACTCCTCGCGCACCTCCCACACCTGCACGTCCGGGTGGTAGCCCTGAAGGTCGGGACGCGCCGCAACCTCGATGCCGTAGAGCCGGGATGCGGCGTAGAAGACCCCGTCCACCAGTACCTGGTCCAGCGGGAAGTACTTCTTCAGCTCCGCCTCGTCGACGGCGAGCTCCTCGGCCCGCAGTTTCGCCGCCCAGTACGGCCAGTCCGCCTCGGAGAGCCCCTCCGCCTCGCCCGAGGTGGATGCCAGATCAGCGGCACGCTTGTACTCACCACCGGCATTGGCCACCGCGGCCGGGGTCACCCGGTTCAACAGATCCTCGACCGCCGCCACCGATCCGGCCGTCTCCTCTTCAGCGACGAAGTCGGCGTGACTGGTGTAGCCCAGCAGTCGTGCCCGGCGCGCCCGGAGCCGGACGATCTCCAGCACGCTGTCGGTGTTGTTCCCGACCTCCCCCGATCCCCGGCCGCGCGATGCTGCAGCCACCCGCTTGCGGGATGCCGGGTTCTCCAGTTCCTCCAGTATCGGCTGCACGCTCGGCAGACCCAGCCGGACCAGCCAGCCCTGGTGACCGGCGGCGTCCGCCTCCGCAGCGAGGCCGGCCTTGCGGGTCTCATCAAGCCCTGCCAGCTCGGCCTCCTCGGTGAACAGCACCGCGCCAGCCTCGGTGGCGTCGACGAGGTTGCGTCCGAAACCGGTGGACAGCTCCGCCAGCCGGGTGTCGATCTTTCGCAGCTCGGCGCGGCCGGACTCGTCCAGGGCGGCACCACCACGGCGGAAACGGCGCAGCCAGTAGTCCAACAGTGCGGCCTCCTCACTCCCCTCGGGCGGGGTGGGCAGTGAGCGGACGCGCTGGTACAGGTCCTGGTCCAGGGTGATCGCGCTGAGGTGGGACGACAGTTCCGGGGCGATGGTCTGCTCGACCTCGACTACCTCCGGGGTGGCGTCGGTACCGGCGAAGTTGAAGGCGATGGCCAACACCCGGGACAGCAGCTGACCACTGGCCTCGAGCTCGTCCATGGTGTTATCCCAGGTGGGCTCCTCCGGGTTCGCGGTGATCGCCGCGATCTCGGCTTGCTGGTCAAGCAGCCCGGTACGGAAGGTGGGGACCAGGTCAGCGATCCGGATGTGGGCGAAATCCGGCAGTTCGTGGTCCAGGTCGGAAGGTTGCAGCAGCGGGTTGTCACCAGTCATGGCAACCACCCTATCGGGAGCGCCCGGAAAAGCTCTCCGCAGAGTTTTCTGTCCATTTCGCTACAGAAGATATGTACACTCTGTAGTGTCACAGATCACAACGTGCGGGACACGATGACGATGCGTCCCGGCCGCATCTGCACCCGACCCTCTACGAGGAGTTTCCCCATGACACCCACGACCGCCGCGACGCAGGAACGTACCACCGACGCCCGGGTCCCACTTCCCCGTGGCGCAGCCAAGGACATGGCCACCCGTGCTGACGAAGGCTTCTTCGGCCCCGGCTCCGTCGCCTGGAAGGTCTGGACCTTCCCGACCTCCGCACTGCAGGGCTTCTTTCGCGCAGTGACCATCGAGCACCTCGATCCGGACCTGGTCGCCGCCGTCGACGACTCCGGCCAGGTGTACAAGCGCACCCCCACCCGTTACGACCGCACCATGGAGTACTTCGCCGCGGTCCTGTTCGCCGACGCGCAGACCGTCACCCGGATGTCCGACATCCTCATGAAGGTCCACGACCGCTCCTACGGCACCAACCCGGTCACCGGCAACGACTACGAGGCCAACCGCCCGTCCTCGCAGCTGTGGATCCTGGTCACCGCATGGCACTCCATCCTCTACACCTACGAGAAGTTCGGCCCCGGCAAGCTCTCCCGTGACGAGGAGAACGAGTACTGGGAGCAGATGGTCACCGCCGCGAAGTTCCAGCCGATCGACCCGGCCGACGTCCCGAAGACCCGCGGTGAGGTCCTGAAGCACCTCGACGACTGGCGTGAGAAGCTGTCGGCCTCCGAAGCCGCGATCCGCAACGTCGACCACATCATCGACGGTGGTGACACGGCCTTCGTCGGCCTGCCCACGCCGATCCGCAAGGTCCTCCGCCCGCTGTTCCGTCGTAGCATCATCGCCACCTACCCGCACTGGATGCGTCCGATGCTCGGCGTGAAGCAGTCGAAGGCGATGGACCAGCTGATGTTCTGGGGCTGGAAGCCGTTCCTGGCCGCGGCGAACAAGATGCCGTGGTTCATCAGCTGGGTCGTCGAGCGCATCTGCCCGCGCGCCCTGCGTTACATCAAGCCGGTGTACTACAAGGTCCCGGCCGACAGCCCCAAGGTCTACACCCCCGAGGTCGCACGCCGCATGTTCGGCAATCCGCTGACCCCCTTGGAGCAGCGCGAGGAGCTGCTGGAGAAGCGCCGGAAGGGCGCCGGGCAGGACTCCTACGGCCACAACCACGTGGACCAGATCCTGGAGTTCTCCGAGGCCGATGACGAGGAAAGCACCAAGCGCACCCTCGCCGCCGTCGAAGAATCCACGAAGGCATTCTCGAAGGCGTCCTAGTGGAGAGAGGCCCCCGGGGCTTCCCTCCCCTGTTTCGTTGACGACTTCTCTGAGTAGGATGTGCCCATGACCGTTCCGGCGAAGGTCACCGACCAGGATGACCAGAAGACCGCACCCCGCCAACGCGCCCGCAACCGACGGGCGGACGGCGAACGATCCCGACAGCGGATCATCGATGCCGCCAGCACCATCGCCGCAGACCGCGGCTACGACGGCACCAGCATCGCCGAGATCTCACGACGCTGTGGTCTGCCGGCCAGTTCCATCTACTGGCACTTCCGGGACAAGGATGACCTGATGTCCCATGTCATCGAGAAGAGCTTCAACGCATGGAACGATGCCTGGGACATCGCCACGGAGGGCGATATCCTCCTCCGGCTGCCGATGATCGCCGAGCAGCTGCTGGACGCGCTGGAGAACCACCCCGAGTTCATCCGGCTGTGTCTGCCGCTGGCTCTGCTCAAGCGCAATGACGACCCCCAGCCCCGGCGGATGTACCTGCAGATGCGAAAGGACATCATCGACCGGTTGTGCACCATCGCCGCAACCCACTTCAGCTACGTCCCCGAGGAGCGCCGCACGGCCATCGTGACCTACACGGTCTCCGGGGTCGAGGGTCTGTTCGTGGACCATGAGATGAACGACCAGTCCGATCTGCGCGCCCAGCTGGAGCTGCATGCCCAGGGCGTCATCTCGATCATCATGCAGGAAGCTGCGGCCCACTCGAAGTGACCGACGTGTCCTCCCCGGTGCTGCAGACCCCCTCCGGCACCGTCAGCGGCACTCTCCGGGGCGACGGCACGCGTGTCTTCCGCGCCGTCCCGGTCACCGCGACGCACGACACCGCCGACACCCGGTTTGCCGAACCCCTCCCCGCCCCGCGCTGGGAGGGGATTCTGGCGTGCCCGGACACCGACGAACGACTGTCGCTGCGCGACACCCACACCGCCACCGTCTACGCACCGGCGGAGGACGGAACGCCAGGTGCCCCAGCCACCGCGCCGGTGATCGTCTTCATCCACGGCGGACGCTACGAGCTGGGCCACGGCGACGAGCCCTGGTACGACGGCGGGGTGCTCGCCCGGGCCGGTTGCGTGGTGGTCAGCGTGAACTACCGCAAACGCTTCGAGGGTTTTCTGCCGCTGGCCGACGACCCCAGCAGCAGCGATACCGGCACCGACCAGCCACGCGGGGTCCAGGACCTGCTCGCCGCACTGCACTGGGTCCGTGAGGTCGTCGGTGGGCTCGGTGGCGATCCCGGCAACGTGACCCTGGCCGGCCAGTCCGCCGGCGCAGGGCTCATCGCCTGGCTGCTCACCGTCCGCGCCGCCGACCCGCTGTTCCACCGGGCGGTGCTGATGTCCCCGGGTCTGCCCCGTCGCACCGGTGGGATCCGCCGGTTCACCGCACAGGCCGCCCTGCTGTCACCGGGGCGGCCCGGGGCGCGACCGACACGCGCCTACCTGGAGTCGTTGTCCCCCAATCAGCTGCGGAGGGCCTACCGCCGCTTCGCCGCACTGCACTCCACCGACTGCGCGGTCGGCCCCTACCCCCTGGAGCTCGGGCAGTTACGTCCGGTGCCCATGCTCGTCGGCACCATGCACGACGAGTTCGTCACCTATCCCCTGGTCGTCGACACCGACCGGTTGCTTCGCCGGGTCATCGGGGCACTCCGTCTGCCGAAGGTCCTGTCAGCCTGGCTGGTGGCCCCGGTGATGGTCGTCCTCGGCGTACCGCTGCGCACCCTGCGCTCCTGGTGCCGGTTCGTGTCCACCTCGAAACCGGTACGTCCGCTGGGCCGCACCGTCGGCGACCGGGCGATCCGCCGGTGGGCCTCGGCGATCGCCGAGGGTGCCCTGGACCGGGGTGCGACGGTGTGGGCCTATGAGTTCATCGGCGGTCGCGACGGCGACCGGGTCGGCGAGCTGGGCCACTACGCCCTGCACCGCGGTGAACTACCGCAGCTCTTCGACACCCTCACGGTCGGACGCGCCGACGTCGCCGCGGCCTGCGGCCCGGACGCGGTGCGTCGTCTCTCCGGTGCCGGGGGACCGGCCGCCGCATTCCGTGCCGCGGTGGTGGACATCGCCCACGGCTACTCCCCCGGCTGGTCCCGTTTCACCGCACCGGAGCGCACCGCCCGGGTCTTCGACATGTCTGGAGAGGTCAGCGAGTCAGATACCTCCGCGCCCCGGACGGTCGCCGACCCCTGGCGGCCACTTCGCCAACTCCTGGGGCAACTGTACTGACCCGGCGGATAGAGTGGAGGGCATGGCCTCATCCCGCGAATCTTCCCTGTCTTCCCTCCTGTCTTTCCCCGACCTCGACACCCTGCGCGCCCGCCGGACGATGAAGTGGACGGCCTTCGAGCCGGACGTCCTGCCACTCTGGGTCGCCGAGACCGACTTCGACACCTGCCCGGCCGTCGCCGCGGCGGTGCAGGATGCCGTGGACCGCGAGTACTTCGGCTACCCCGAGGTCGGAGGCGCCACCGCGCTGGCCGAGGCTCTGGCGGCCTTCTCCGCCGAGCGGCACGGCTGGGCGGTGGACCCCGCCTCGGTGGTGATCGTCCCCGACGTCGTCAAGGGCATCATCGTGGCGATCGACAACCTCACCGCCGCCAACTCCACGATCATCATCCCGCTGCCAGCCTACCCGCCGTTCCAGAAGGTGCCGGCCGCCACGCGCCGTCCGGCCACCTACGTGCCGATGGCCACCGGCGACAACGGCGAGGCCGTCTTCGACCTCGAGGCCCTGGAGCGTGCCTTCGCCGCCACCGACAACCCCAACGGAGTCGGCAGCTTCATCCTGTGCAACCCCTTCAACCCGTTGGGCCGGGCCTTCACCGCCGAGGAGCTGGTGGAGGTCTCGGAACTGGCCGCCAGGTACAACGTGCGGGTGATCTCGGACGAGATCCACGCCCCACTGGTCTTCTCCGGCAACCATGTGCCGACCGCGACCGTCTCCGACACCGCCGCGGCGAACACCGTCACCGTCACCGCCACCTCCAAGGGCTGGAACACCGCCGGCCTGAAGTGCGCGCAGATCATCACCACGAACAAGGAAGACGCCCGGGAACTCGGCCGACTGTCGAACCTGGTCACCGGTGAGGCGTCCACCGTCGGTCTGGCCGCAGCCACCGCCGCCTACCGCGACGGCAGGCAGTGGCTGCAGGCGGAGGTCGACTACCTGGAGGCGAACTGGCGGCATCTGGAGGCACGCCTGCCCGAGGTGCTGCCGGGGATCGTCCTGCCCGTCCAGGAGGCGACCTTCCTGGCCTGGCTGGATGTCTCCGGCGTCGACCGGCTGCGCGGCGAGGACGGTACGGTCACCGCCCCGGCGAAGCGGCTGCGTCAGCTCGCCCGGGTCGGGTTCAACGAGGGCACCGACTTCGGCCCGACCGGGGCCGGGTTCATCCGGCTGAACTTCGGCACCTCCCGCGAGATCATCGACGCCACCCTCGACCGCATCGCCACCGCCGACCTCCGTGAGGGAGCGGCGTGCGAAGCCTGAGCCGAATCGTCCGCTCCATGCGGGAGCTGTGGCCCTACTATGTGATGGTCATTCTGGCAGCCACGGTCACCGTGCTGCTCTCCATGGCGTCGCCGTTCCTCATCAAGCACGCCACCGACACCATCGTCGACACCGTCAATGGTTCGGTCACCGTGGAGGATGCGACGACGGTGGTCATCGCCGTCGCCGTCGGCCTGCTGCTCGCCGAACTGGCGCACACCGTGATCCACAACATCGGTGGCTGGTTCGGTGACGTGATGGGTATGCGGATGCGGCAGATCCTGTCGAACCGTTACTTCGCCAAGCTGCTCTCCCTGCCCCAGGGCTACTTCGACAAGCAGATCACCGGCACGATCATCTCCCGGCTGGACCGCTCGATCCTGGGGCTGACCCAGTTCCTGCAGGCCTTCGCCAACAACTTCTTCTCGATGATCCTCACCGTGATCGTGGTGCTGGCGATCTCCGCCTGGTACTACTGGCCGCTGGCCCTGCTGCTGGTGATCATCTTCCCGATGTACCTGTGGCTGACCGCGTTGACCAGTAAGCGCTGGATGCGGTGGGAGAAGACCAAGAACGACCACGTCGACGCCGCCCAGGGCCGCTTCGCCGAGGTCATCGGCCAGGTGAAGGTGGTGAAGTCCTTCGTCTCGGAACTGCGCGAACTGCGCCTGTTCCAGCAGCACTTCGCCGAGACGGTGTCAGTCACCAAGGAGCAGTCCCGCTGGTGGCACATGATGGATATCTTCCGCATGGCCGGCATGAACGTCGTCTTCTTCGCCATCTACCTGGTGCTGTTCCTGCAGACGCTCAACGGCAATTTCACCATCGGCGACATGGTGCTGCTGGTGCAGCTCGTGGCGATGGCCAAGCAGCCGGCGACGATGATGAGCTGGATGGTCGACTCCGCCCAGCGCGCTGCCGCCGGTTCCCGGGAGTACTTCGAGGCGATGGAGGAGCTCGAGGAGGCCACCGTATCCCCGGTACTGCTCGCCGCCTCCCGTGAGTACGGCCCCTCGGTGATCCCGGAGCAGGATGTGCGCGATGCGATCCCCGATCCGCCGGCCCCGCTGGAAGGCTGTAGCCGCCCCGGTGGAACCCCGGTCGTTGAGTTCGAGAACGTGACCTTCGGCTATGACGTGGATGATCCGGTGATCCATGATGTCAGCCTCACCGCCGGGTTCAACGAGAAAGTCGCCCTGGTCGGCGAGTCCGGCGGTGGCAAGTCCACCCTGGTGAACCTGCTGCTTGGTCTGTACCGCCCGTCCAGTGGCACGCTGCGCGTCTGCGGCCACGACATCGCCGAGCTGTCGGCCGCCCAGCTGCGCGGCATGGTCGGCGTGGTGTTCCAGGACGCGGCACTGTTCTCCGGCACGATCCGGGAGAACATCGCCTACGGGCGTCCGGACGCCTCGGACGCCGAGATCGAGGACGCCGCCCGCCGTGCCAACGCCGACGGCTTCATCCGCGCCTTCCCCCAGGGCTATGACACAGTGATCGGTGAGCGCGGCCTGCGGTTGTCCGGCGGGCAGAAGCAGCGTGTGGCGGTGGCCCGGGCGATGCTGAAGGACGCCCCGATCCTGGTCCTCGACGAGGCCACCTCGGCGCTGGACACCCGCGCGGAGCGCGCGGTGCAGGCCGGGTTGGAGGAGCTGATGGTGGGACGCACCACC
This sequence comes from Candidatus Corynebacterium faecigallinarum, assembly GCF_052264515.1. NCBI lineage: Bacteria > Bacillati > Actinomycetota > Actinomycetes > Mycobacteriales > Corynebacteriaceae > Corynebacterium > Candidatus Corynebacterium faecigallinarum. The sequence continues at coordinate 32,581 of NZ_JBQQOC010000009.1, read as the reverse complement.
CTGGTGATCGCCCACCGACTGTCCACGATCGCCTCGGTGGACACCATAGTGACCTTGTCTGAGGGCCGGGTCGACGAGATCGGTACGCCGGCGGAGTTGGCGGTCAGTGGCGGTATCTACGGGGAGTTGCTGCGGCTGACCGCGAGTTCCTCGGCCGAGGACCGCAAGCGGCTGCGCAGCTTCGGTTTCCACGGCGATGGTGACGAAGGGGACGAGGAATAGAGGCTAAACGACAAGGACGACCCCACATCACTGTGGGGTCGTCCTTGTCTCAGCGGGATGAAGAAAACTAGTCCTCCATCAGTCCTTCTTGAATCCGCCGATGATCTCGTTGGCCTTGTCGGAGACGGCGTCCTTGGCCTCGTTGAGCTTGTCCTTGGCGTCGGACTTGACCTGGTCGGCCTTGCCCTCGTCCTTCAGGCTCTTGTCGTCGGTGGCGTCGCCGACAGCTTCCTTCGCCTGCCCGGCGGCGCCTTCTGCCTTGTTCTTCAGTTCATCGAAATCTGCCATGGTGTGGGGCTCCTTCACTGTCGGTGGCGTGCGTACTCTCCCGATGGTAGTTGAAGTCCCGCTACCGTGCAGGAGATCAATTCACCTGCAGCCCTACTTGTAGTCGTAGAAGCCCTTGCCGGTCTTGCGACCGAGGTGGCCGGCCTGCACCATACGGCGCAGCAGCGGCGGGCAGGCGTACGACGGATCGCCGTACTCCTCGTGCATGACATCGGCGATGAAGGCGCAGGTGTCGAGGCCGACCATGTCGGCCAGGGTCAGCGGACCCATCGGGTGGGACGCACCGAGCTTCATGCCGGTGTCGATGTCCTCCTTGGTGGCCACCTCCTGCTCCACCATGCGGATGGCGGAGAGCAGGTAGGGCACCAGCAGGAAGTTCACGATGAAGCCGGAGCGGTCCTTGGCCTGGATGGCGGTCTTGCCGAGCACCTCGGTGGCGTAGGTCTTCGCGGTCTCGATGGTGGCTTCGTCGGTGGTCAGCGCGGGAATGACCTCGACCAGCGGCAGCACGGGCACCGGGTTGAAGAAGTGCAGGCCGATGATGCGGCCGGGGTTCTCGGTGGCCGAGGCGATGGCCTGGATCGGCAGCGAGGAGGTGTTGGAGCACAGCGGGGCGCCCTTGTCCGTCACGATGGCGTCGAGCTTGGAGAAGACGTCCTTCTTGATCTCCTCGTTCTCGATGATCGCCTCCATGACCAGCTCACGGTCGGCGAAGTCCTCCAGCGAGGTGGTGAAGGTCAGCCGACCCAGGGCGGCGTCGCGGTCCTCCTCGGACAGCTTGCCGCGCTCGACGGCCTTGGACAGGGACTTCTCGATCTTGGCCTTGCCGAAGTCGAGGGCTTCCTGCTTCGCCTCCCAGACCAGGACGTCGCTACCGGACTTGGCGGCCACCTCTGCGATGCCGCCGCCCATCTGGCCGGCTCCGATGACGCCTACGCGCTGAACCATTGTCGTACTCCTTCATGCTCAAGTCGATCATTGCTATACATGCATAGTGTAACCGGTGTCACGTGCCCGGTCCGAACCTTGGCCTCAGGATTTCTCGTCGGAATCCTCTTCAGGAGCCGAACTGCCATTGTTGAGGTCCGGCACATCGACATCCTCCAGCACCTCGTAGTCCCCGGCGTCGGCGTCGGCGACCTCGCCGACCACGCCGATGTCACCGGCGACGATGATATTGCCAGGGACGATGAGGTTGCCGTCGCTGTCGTAGGACGCCCGGGGCAGCTGGTCACCGGATTCGTCGTAGCCGGGCGCGGGCTTACGCTCATTCTCCTCCAACGCCTCGGGAGAGTGGGCCTTGTCCCACTGTCTGGTGATGGGCTCAGGTCGGGCGTGGTAGTCGTTGTGCATTCCCCGGAGGATCGAGTACATCATCACGAAGAACATCAGGAAGAACGGTAGACCGATGATGACCGCAATCTCCTGCAACGCCTCCATGCCGGCGTCCGGCGACATCACCAGGATCGCTGCGGCGACCGCGGCGATGGACACCGCCCAGAGCACACGCTGCCAGGTCGGGGTCACGTTCTCCTCACCGACGGCGAACATGTCCATGACCAACGCGGCCGAGTCGATGGAGGTGACGAAGAAAATTGCGGCGACCAGGAGAACGAGCGCACTGACGACGGTGGTCCATGGCATCGTCTCCAGGAGAATGAACAGCGAGGACGGCGCATCGCCATCCTCGACGACCGGTCCCGACAGGCTTCCCGGGTTCTCACGTTCAGCGTTGATCCCGGCGTAGCCGAAGATGGAGAACCAGATCAGGACGAACAGTGCGGGCAGAGCCAGGACACCGGCGACGAACTCGCGGACGGTGCGGCCCTTGGAGATGCGGGCCAGGAACATACCCATGAAGGGCGACCAGCAGATCGTCCACGCGTAGTAGAAGACGGTCCAGGTGCCCTGCCATCCTTCCGCGGAGATCTGGTCGGAGTCGGACCAGAACATCAGCTTCGGCAGCCATTCGGCGTACAGCGAGGCAGCGTCCATCGTGCCACGGAGCAGCAGCAGGGTCGGCCCGGCGATGAGGACGAAGAGCATCAGGCACACGGCCATGATCATGTTGATGTTGGAGAGGTTCTTGATTCCCTTGTCCAGGCCGACGGCCGCCGACCAGCATGACAGGGCGACGATCGCCACGATGATGCCGATCAGCAGCAGGGTCGAGGCGTCGATGCCGAACACCGTTCCCATACCGGACTGGATCTGGAGGGCACCGAGGCCGAAGGACACGGCGATGCCGAAGACGGTACCGATGATGGCGAGCGCGTCGATGAGCTTGCCGGGCCAGCCGTAGATGGCACCACCCAGGATCGGTGCGAAGGCGGAGGACAAGCGCGGCGGGAGGTTGCGCTTGTAGATGAAGTACCCGAGTGCGAGTCCCGGCAGGGCGAAGAGCACCCACATGTGGATGCCGAAGTGGTACATGGTGAAGCCCATGGCCTGGTCCACGGCCCCATGGGACATCGGTTCTTCGTTCTGCCACGGGACGTTGATCGCGTGGTTGAGGGGTTCAGCGACACCCCAGAACATCAGCACGGCGCCGAGACCACCGGCGAAGAGCATGGCGAACCAGCTGCCGAGGGAGTATTCGGGTTTCACGCCGTCCGGCCCCAGGCGCATGCGTCCGAAGTGGCTGATCGCCAGGCCCAGTAAGAAGAGCAGCGAGATGGTCACTCCGCCAATGTAGAGCCAGTTCAGGTTGGTCATCAGCCAGTTGGCGACCGAGCCGAAGCCGTCACGCGCCTGAGATGCAAAGACGACACAGACGAAGACGAAGACGATGATGAATCCCGCTGACACCCCCAGGATCAGCTTGTCTGGGCCTCTTTTCTTCACCTCCCCCCCAGGCGTCCCACTGCCTGCCGAAGACTCGGCGGCAGCCGGGGTGGTTGCGCTGTCGGGTGAAGAAGTCACAACGAATCCGATTCCTCCGGGGCCCCGGCGAATCGTGCAGCCAGTGCTCCCGGATTATTGAGGTCAGGTGGACAACATTGACCACAGTAGCGGAAACGACATCGTCGGCTCCCGGTTCCTGACAATGCTCCGCCAGGATTCCTGCAGGATTCCAGCAGTATTCCGGCGGTGTTCCGACGGTGTTTCATCAGGGTTCCAGCCGTCTACGGTGGAACACATGGATCAACGCCAGTTGCAGATCGGTGAACTCGCGGACGTGATCGAAGTGAGCACCCGGTCCCTGCGTCACTACGAAGAGCAGGGACTCCTGTTCCCTGTCCGGGGCGCCAACGGGTACCGGGTGTACGGCGAAACGGACATCGCGCGTGCGGAGAACATCAAGGGGCTTCTGGACGTCGGACTGGCCGTCTCCGATGTCCGTGGGTACCTGGAGGCGGGTTGCCTGGACGGTGCAGACGGCATGGACAGCGTAGGCGGCGCGGCCTGCGGGGCGGAGCTGGAGACGGTGAACACCCGGCTGCAGCGGTTGGACGACCTGATTAATCGGTTGTCCGCAACCCGCGACCAGTTGGCGGAGTATGCCGAGAAACTACGCCACTGACCTGCTCTTTCACCCCACCTTCTTGACCTTCACACTTGCGTGAAGGTTCTAGCCTCCGGGGCATGAGTTACACAACGACAACCAGGACCCCTACCCGCGCGGGTTGGCTGGTCTCCCTGATGTTGGTCACGTTCGTCATCGGGACGGACGACTTCATCATCGCGGGGATCCTCCCGGACATCGCCGATGATCTGGCGGTCAGCGAGGCCGCGGCCGGCCAGCTGGTGACCGTCTTCTCCATTACCTATGCTCTGGCCGCCCCTCCCCTTGCGGTCGCCACAGCCCGCCTCCCCCGCAAGCCGATGGTCGTCGGCGGACTGTCGGTGTTCGCCGCAGTGAATCTGGTGGCGGCGATTGCGCCGTCCTACGCGGTACTGATGGCGCTTCGGGTCGTGGCAGCATTGATCGCGGCGATGGTCAGCCCGGCGGTGTTCGGAATGGCCGCGCGGTTGGACGCCCCGGGCAGGGACGGCCGTGCCCTGGGCGTCGTCGCCGCCGGATTGACGGTCTCCTTGTTCATCGGGGTTCCGTTGGGCTCGTTGCTGGCGGATACCTTCGGCTGGCGCTCGACGTTCGTCGCGGTCGCCGGCTTCTCGATCCTGGTGGCACTGTCAAACGCCCGACTACTGCCCCGCCTGCCCGACGCCCCGGAAATCGGGGTGCGGGCGCAACTGCGGGTCCTGGGCCGTCCTGCGGTGCTGACCTCTGTGTTGGGGACGGTGATGGGTGCGTCCGGTGGCCTGCTGATCTACACCTACATCGTTCCGATCACCCGCTCGCTCAGCGGTCAGGAGGGTGCATGGCTGGCAGTGTTCATCGCGGTCGTGGGCGTGGCCGGCGCGGTGGGGACGTTCGTCGGCGGACGCCTCACCGACCTGTGGGGTGCGGACCGTACGTTGGTCTCGGCGTTCGCGTCGATGGCCGTTGCTGTTGTCGGTCTGGCGGTGGCAGGGCTGTCCACGGACTCCGCCCAGGTGTGGCTCGTGATCAGCCTCTCGGCCTTCTACGGTTTCGCCGGGTGGGGTTTCAATCCGCCGATGAACGCCCGGATCCTCCGGCTGGCGGGCGAGGCCGGAACGGAGGCGGTGGCTCTGAGCACCAGCGCACTCTATGTCGGTATTTCGATTGCGGGTGCGGTGGGTGGCTGGTCGGTGGCGAGCTTCGACGGCACCGGTACTGCTGTCGCCGCCGCTGTGATCTTCCTGGTCAGCCTGGCCGCGACGCTGATGATCGTGCGGCGGTTCCCGACATAAGGTGATGGCAAAGAGTGTGTTATCCCGGATGCCAGCAGGCTGGCACTGACAGCGCCGGTACGTGTCCGGACCGCACTATATAGTTCGACTCGGTGCGGCTCATCGTAGCCGCCCTCCTCGCTGCTGCGTGGACCCTTTGCTACCCGGTCACCCCGGGTCTGCTGTGAAGGGGTTCGTGTTGCCCGGGCGCGGGTCCACGTCTGATGGCGTGGGGCCATCACCGTTATGCGAAGGAGGTGGTTGTCTTGGTTGATTCACCCTCGGGTGAGGATCCCGACAACCGACCCGGTCGCGATAAAAAGTACCTCGCCGCCACCATCCTGATAGGGATCACCGTGGCAAGCAAGGTTACAAAGATCGTGACCGACATCCTCGGATGGTTCGGGTAGGAGCCTGAACCGAAGAGGTCGGGCACGTTGGTGCTCGGGTAACCCTGGCGGTGGACCAACACCGCCGGGGCTGTTTTATTCGCAGCGCCTCCGACCGGAGCCGAAAACTCTGACACCCATGAGAGTACACACCCTCTCCGACACTGTCACCGGACACAGTTGGCCCCCGGCTCCTGACGAACCGGGGGTCAACTGCTGACGTTTCAAGAGGAGAATGCTCAACTGCCGTATACGGTGTGTGTCCTTTCGACGACGTTCCTGTCCTATCACCTCACCCCGAGGTCCCGATCAAGGGTCAGCGTGACGAGCGCTGCGTTGGGTTCCTGTGACGATGAACCCTCCCTCGGAGGCGATAATTTCAATCTACGACCCGGTTGTTGGAGTTCCCTGGTAACGATCTGCGATGTCCGTCAAAGTGCCGTCACAGTTCAGTCAGGACGCCTCGCAGGTCAGCGTCCACCGCCGGCACCGCGGGAGGGGCAAGGAACGTCAGGAAACTTGATGTCAGCGCGTAGGACGCGGCAGTCCACTCCCCGTCGACCTCCGCGCCGAAGGCCCGGGAGGTGAAGCACTCGGCACTGTCCCCACTGCCGTCGCCGCTGATGATCAGTCCTGACATCATGGCCTCCAGTGTCGACGACATCAGCTCCAGGCTGGCGTCCTCCCCCAGTCCCGGCACCTGGACCTGGTAGCCGAGCGCGCGGGTGACCCGCGCGTAGGTGCGTCCGCGGTGGGCGGCGAAGGCGCGCTCGGCCTGCCGCAGCTCAGCGGTGAGCTCACCGCGTAGGTCCTCGTCCGGCAGCCCTTCACATGTCACCCGTAGCGCCAGGTAGTCACGCCACTGGTGGGACGCTGCGAGCCGGTGGTGGTCGGCCTCGGTGGCAATGCGCAGCGCCTCAACCACGGCGGTGCGTCCGGGGTCGTGGATCTCACCGCGCTCGGCGGCGGACACGACCTCGGTGACGGCGGTGCGGATCGCGGCGAGGGTGTCCTCGCTCTCCGGCACCAGGTCGGCCTCCCGGACGACCCGGACCAGTACTGCCCGGGCGAAGTCCTGCCGGTTGGGCCACCGCCGGTAACCGGTCGCCCGGGCGACCCCGGCATCGGCGATCGCCTCCTCCAGACTGATGCCGTCGAGGGCGACCGTCAGGCCATCACGGTGCAGCCTGGCCACGGCGGCGTCGACGATTCTCTCTTTCGCATCCCGGGCGCCCCCGGTCTCTCGACTGTTCATGGAGCCCATGTTAGCCTAGTTGATACACAGTGTCTCACCCTGGGTCTCTCAGTGGGGCATCCACCGCCACGGAAAGGAGAACACCATGAAATCCGTGATCATCACCGAAAGCTATTTCGGCAACACCGCCACCATCGCCGAGGAGCTCTCCGCCGGGCTCACCTCCGCCGGAGCCGAGGCCAGCGTCATCACCGCCGAGGAGGCCCTGGAAGCTCCTGCTGCCGGGACCGAAGGCACCGATCTGGTCATCCTCGCAGTCCCGACCCACAACATGGGACTGCCCACGGCGAAGACCCGTCAACAAGCCGCTGACAAGGGCGCCGGCACCGTAGCCACCGCCGGCATCCGCGAGTGGATCGACGCCGCGGCCGGCACCTCGGCCACCTCGGGCACCCGCATCATCGTCGTGTCCACCACCACCGGTGGTGCCATGGCCGGGTCCGCCGCCAAGGCAGCGGTGAAGGGGTTGAAGAAGAAGCGGGTCACCGCCACCCGTGGCGAGGACTTCACCGTGACGGACGTCCCCGGCCCCCTGGCAGCAGGCGAGAAAGAAAGGGCCCGCGCCTGGGCGCGGACCCTTCTCTGACTTGCCGACAACTACCGTCAGGCACCCACCTTCGGCAGGTGCTCGCGGGTGCCGTCGAAGGTGTTGAACAGCACCGGGGTGCCGTTGGACAGAGAGCCGACGATGTGGCGCTTTCCGTCACGACCGGCGATGTGCAGCGGCGACCCGGAGTCACCGGCGATCGCCGGGATCAATGCGGTGATCTCCTGGGACCGCACGTTGACGTCCAGCACCGGACCACAGGTCCGTCCGGTCATGGTGCCGTCCTTGCACACGATACGACCCACGAGGTTCTGGGACACCGGCACCGGCTCGCCCAGCGGCATCGAGTGGCCGCGCAGCGCATCATCGAGCAGCGGGATGCCGGTGTTGGCGGTGCTCGACACCGAGGACGCCTTGGCGGTCACGCTCTCGTCCAACCGGAACCAGCCGAAGTCGTCCAGCGGCGCATTCGGGTCGAACGGGGAGGCGGAGCCGCCGCTGACGTATCCGCCGGCGGCGATGTCCTCCTTGTCGGCCAGCAGCTGGCCGGACTCGGTGGTGACCTTCTCCGGGGTAGCACCCAATTCGGTGGGGTTCAGGCAGTGCCCGGCGGTCATCCCGTAGAAGTCCCCGTTCTTCTCCGTCACCGAGTTCAGCGTGCACAGTCCACCTGCGCCGTGCTCGTCGGTGACGATGATCCCCGCCCCGGCGTGGGTGGAGGTGGCCCCGGTTGCTGTCGGTGCCGCGACCGCACCACCGGCGACCACTGCCACAGCAACGGCACCGGCGGAGAGGACACGGTTGAAAGACTTACGGAACATACGACATGGTCCTTACTTGTACCTAGGGGACGATTATTCATACTCGGAAAACAAGGGGTACGGGCAGTCTAGCGTCTGACGGCCGATTCGTCCCGCTTCTTTCTGTAGCCTGTGTCACATGGACACCCCACCGGATGCCACTGAACTGACCTACCCGCGCAGCCTGGTCGGGGTGTCGACCTATATCCATCGTCTCGCTGACCTCCCGGAGCTGGCCGAGCGCCTGGAAACCTCCGGCTTCCACACCCTGTCGCGCACCGAGGTCATCGGCCACGGCCACGCGGACATGACGCGGGCGGTCGACAATCTGCTGACCGGACGCGCCCACCGTCGGGCTGGTGCCCTGCTGCGCCGTGACTCCTGCCTGATCGACGAGGAGCACCCGTTGACCTCCGGTGACACCGTCACCGTGGCCTTGGGCGTCGGAGTGTTCCGGCCCATGACCTCACCGTGCCTGGTGCTCAATGCCGGACGCAGCGACACCAGCGCTCTGCCGCTGGCGGACTCCTTCGAGTTGATCTACGGCACGCTGCCCGGGCACCTGGAATCCGGGGAGGAACGCTTCGCGGTCACCCTGGAGAACGACGGCACGGTGACCGCCACGGTCAGCGCCTTCTCCCGCCCCGCCCGGTTGCTCACCCGGATCGGCGGACCGGTGGCCCGTCTGGCCCAGCACCGGATGGCGACGCTCTACATCCGGGGGATGTCGGCCTCCCGGTAGGTCTCGAAACCGGTAGGTCTCGAGCTCAGTAGCCCCGCGACGGCTCGAACTCGGTGGGCATCCGCTCACCGGCGACGAAGGCCCGGTAGTTCTCGGTCACTGGTTCGGCGAGTTGCCTGTCCATCGACGCCCGGGTGTTGGCCGAGTGGGTGGTGATCGTGACATTGTCCATCGCCCACAGTGGGTGACCGTCCGGCAGCGGCTCCGGGTCGGTGACATCCAGCCCCGCTCCCCCGACCTGACCGGACTCCAGCGCGGCGACGAGGTCGTCGGTGACGATCACCGGACCGCGGGCGACGTTCACGATCGTCACCCCCGGCCGGCAGGACGCCAACAGCTTCGTGTCGAACAGTCCCCGGGTGTCGTCGGTGAGCGGCAGGGCGATGATGACGTGGTCGGCGACGGCGAGGACGTCCTCGAGCCGGTCGACGGTGACCGTCTCACGCGCGCCCTCGACCGGCCGTCCGCTGCGGTTGACGGCGAGGACCTCGGCCCCGAACGGTGCCAGCATCGCCGACAGGTGGTGGCCGATGCCACCGGCACCGACGACGGCGACGGTGGAGCCCGCCAGCCAACGGGTCTGCTCGTCGATCTCCTCCCAGATGCTCCACGACGCGGCCTGTGCGATGCGCTTGTGCAGGTGGGTCACCGAGAGCAGCAGGCCCATCGCACTCTCGGCGACCTGGCGTCCGTACATACCGGCGGCATTCGTCCAGCGTCGGGTGCCGGACACTCCAGCGGTGACGATCCCGGCGTCGAAGTAGGCTTCGATGCCGGCCTGGCAGAGCTGGACCCACCGCACCCGCTCAGGCAGTTCGGGGAATTTCTCGGGTGAGACGCCGTGGGCGATCACCGCGTCTGCCTCGTCGAGGTTCTCGACGATGGCGGCGCCGGCGTCCTGCAGGGCGGCCTGGGTCTGCGGCAGCGGGTGGCCGGCGAAGTAGACGTTCGCGGAAGCTGAAGAATCTGTGGTGTTCATGTGCTCCTTGATACCCGGATCAGTCTCCCAGGCGCACTGCGAACATTTCTACCGGCCGTTCCTGAACTGTTCAGTCAGCCGCTCGAGCTCGTCGAGGCCCTCGTTGAGGCGCTCTTCGATGTCGGTGCCGTCCGGGAGTTCGGACGGCAGGTCAGGCAGCTCCGACGGGATCTCCCAGTCGTTGGGTAGGTCGCCGTCGTCCGGGTTGGAGTCAGGGTTGGTGTCCGGATTGGTGTCCGTATCAGGTTCCGGATCGTTCTCTGTGGTGGTCACCGGTGCCGGCGCCGGGGAGTCGTCGTCGCCACCCAACAGGTTGACCGCCAGGAGCACCACCGCGATCAGGGCGGCGATGACCAGCACCACGACGATGATCAGCCCGGTGCGCCCCTTCTTCGGCGGGTTCGGTTGGTTCTGCTGCGGTGCCGCACCGAACTGAGGCTCGGCGTACTGGTCCTGGTACGGGGGCTGCCCCTGATACTGGTCCTGGTACTGGTCCTGGTAGTAGGGCTCCCCCTGCTGCTGGTACGGGTCCTGGGGCTGGCCCGGATTCTGGCCCGGGTACGGACCGAGGTACTGGGTCTGGTCCTCCTGCCGCTGGTACTGCGGCGGCTGCGGCTTGTCTCCCCCGACACCGGGGAACACCTCGGTGGGGTCCTCGTCGGGGTTCCCCCATTGGTTGTTCGTGTTCATTGACACGTCCTTTCCTTGCTGCGATGGGCGTGAACTTTACAGCACCACGGCCCCCCACATATCCACCCGAGGGGCGGGCCGTGTTCGTGACCACGGCCTCCACCCACTATGATCAGGGACGAACTCGATGCGACTGACGAGATTGTGACGACCCCAGGAGAACATGAGATGACCCGCACCCGCCGGACCACCGCACTGATCGCCGCCGCTGCCCTGGCACTCGGCGTGACCGCCTGCAGCCCTCCCAACGAGAAGGAAAGCGACAACACCACCGTCGTCACCGAGGTCACCCCCGACCCGGGCTACGAGGGTGCCGGCAAGGCCACCACCTCCGGCGAGGCTGAGGCCGATGACGGGGCCGAGGCCACCGACGAGAACGGCGCCCCCATCACTGAGGGCGCTGAGGGCGCTGCAGTCGACGGTACCGGGGTCGCCGAGGGCACGACCGCAGTCGAGGGCGGCGAGCCGGCCGAGGCACCCGCCCAGTAACAACTGGACGACGACCCTCTAGACGGGGTCGAACAGGATGTCCTGTACCCGGGCCTGCGACACTGGTCGCAGGCCCCAGGCGTCTACGCCGACGTCGACCATTCCGGGGCCCGTCACCGGCGTCGGGGAATGCAGGTGGCCGTGCACCAGCAGGGGGACGTTGAGGCGCACGTCGTCATGGCGCGAGGACATGTCGTCGTGGTCGAGGCCGGGCCGGGGGAAGTGACTGAGCCACAGTTCCTGTTTGCGCCACACCATGCGCTGATAGGCCTGCACTGAGGCGAAGGCCTGCAGGTAGTCACGCTGGCGTTGGTGGGCCCGGCGGTGCAGGGGGTGGCAGCTGTCGTGGTTTCCCGCCACCAGGTGGGCGGTGACCCCGGCGGTGTCGAAGAGCTCGGCGAGCAGCCCGATGGCCCGGTCCTCGTGCTCCCGCGGCCCACAGCTGATGTCGCCGAGGACCCACACCGCGTCACCGGGACGCAGCGCCGAGCCGAGGTTGTCCAGGATCACCTGGTCATGCTCCTCGGTGTCGTCGAATCCGCGCAGGTCGGACACGAACCGGTGTCCCAGGTGTAGGTCACTGGTGAACCACTGCTGCCCCATGGCACCGCTTTCTGATGTTCAGGCGGGTCGGACGTCTGACTGTCACCCATCCTAGCCGCCACTGCAGCCGTCCTCGGACGCCCCCGCTGTCGGTGGCGGGGTCGCGGTACCCTGTCTGGCATGACGACATCCGCTGTCCCTGGATCTTCAGGACCACTGATCCGCCGCGCGACCACGACGGATGTCGGCGATATCCAGGCGCTGGAGCGCCGTGCGGGTGCGCCGTTCAGGGACATCGGTCTGGACGCCATCGCCGACGACGATCCACCCGGTGACGACGACCTTTCCGCCGCCATCGGAGACGGGAAGATCCACGTCGTGGACGCCCCGACCACCTCCCGGGACCGACCACGTCTCGCTGCCTGGTTGTGGCTCGGGCAGGCGGACGGCGACCTGTTGATCGAACAGGTCTCGGCGGACCCCGCCTTCCGCGGCCAGCGGATAGGCACCCGGCTGGTGGAGTACGCCGTCGCGCTTGCCCGCGAAACCGGTGTCCCGGGGGTGTGCCTCACGACCTTCTCCGAGGTGCCGTGGAATGGTCCGCTGTACCGGCGTCTCGGCTTCGTCGAAGTACCGCCGACCGAGCTCGGTGATGACCTCCGCCGGATCCGGGTGGCAGAGGGGGCCGCCGGTCTGGATGTCTCCCCGCGGATCGCTATGCGACGCCCCGTAGACGTCTAGGTTCGGGATCATGAGGTATCCACCACGACCTGCATTCAGGGTCGCCGCTGCCGTCGCCACCGTCAGCGCTCTCGCCCTGTCCGCCTGCGGAACCGAGGATGATCCCGACGGTTCCGCCGACCCCACCGCCGCTGCTCCCCCGTCCGAGACCGTCACCGTCACCGAGGAGGTCCAGGTCGAGGAACCGGCAGGTGAGGACGACGCCGACTGCGAGGTCGATCCGGAGTCCGCGGTCATCACCGACGGTATCGACAATCTTCCGCCGCCGGGACTGGCGGACTCGACGTGGGTCTACAAGGGTGACTTGAACTTCAACGTCTGCGACGACCTCACCTACGCCACCGTTGAGCAGGACCCGCAGGGGAACGCCCAGTTCGAGAACAAGCCCATGCTCTTCCACCAGGGCGGGTACTCCGGTTTCCCGCAGGCCGACGCTCCCCAGCAGCACACGGTGGTCGACACCACCGAGGACTCCGTCACCGTCGAGTTCAAGGACTGGGAGGCCCTGGATGAGGCAGGTGGGGCGAATGTCGAGGCCCCGAACTACACCGAGGAGGTCACCTTCCGCTGGGTGGACGGCACGGTGGTCACTGAGGGACGTATCCCCAACGAGCCCTAGAAGCTGGCCCTGGAACTGCTCACTCGATCCCCTGCACCGGAAGCCCGTTGTCCCTACCCCACTGCGTCCACTGCGTGACCGTCTTCGTGGCGAAGAATTCGGTGAGGGCATCGGCGGTGACGTCCTCGAACTCGGGCACCCCCAGTGCCTGGGCCAGGCCGAGGACGAAGTGCGGCTCAATGGCCGCAACCGCAACGAAACCGTCGGCCGCAGGATAGACACCGTAGGTCGGCATGGCTCCACCCAGCGCGGTGCCCGCACCGCTGAGTCCGAAACGCACCGAGGCGGCCATGTCCTCCACGACGTCGGCCAGGGCGACTTCACGGTATCCACCTCGCCCGCTCCGGGCCGCCTGGAACAGCAGGGCAACCGCATCCGCCACAGATCGCTCGGCACCTCCCAGGTCCGCCACCGGCAGCATCGGCAGCTCCGGGGGTTTCCCCAGCGTGCCAGCGACCGCCTGGTAGGTCAGATCGTGGCCGGGCACGTCGGCGTCCTCGCCGCCGTGGCCCACGATCGCCACCTGCGACAACGTCGGAAAAGCCGAGTGGAGTGTCTCCCACCCCAGCCCGAGGCGTTCCAGCGCCGCCGGACGGTGCGAGGTCAGCAGCAGGTCGGCATCGGCCAGCAGCGCGTCCAACTCGGCCCGTCCTGCCGGGTCCTTCAGGTCCAGGGTCACCACAGTCTGCCCGGCCGACAACCACTGGTAGTAGTCGGATGCGGCGAGACTCAGCATGTCCCCCGACGGCGGCTCCACCTTCGTCACCGAGGCACCCAACGACACCAGCCTCCGTGCGGCAGCCGGCCCCGGCAGGTTCCCCGCCAGGCTGACGACCTGGACACCCTCCAACGGCAACGATGTCATCAGGCGGCCCCGGTGGTGGTCGTGTCGGGCAGGAACGCGGCACCGACCATGGCAACGGCGAAGGCACCGACCATGATCAGCCACACCGTCTTCCACCGACGTTCCGGGATCTCCGGCAGTGCCTCGGGCCGGGAGAACAGTTCCTTCTCGTCGGCGGCGAGCATCTCCCAGTTGGCCTGGTAGTCCCGGTTCGCCACCATCCAGTTGGTGACCAGCTTCGAGTCACGCCGGTTGCACAGCAACCAGTACCCGCCCGGGACGATACACAGGGTCCCCAACCCGATGCTCATCAGGATATCGCCCACCAGACTCTCCCACGAAGCAGTGAACACACTGGTCAACATGATGATGCCGACACCGAGAGACACCCAGGCGGCGACCTTCTTCCCGGCCGTCGGGCGGTAGAGGCGCAGCCGCATCGCGGGGTCCACGGCGGCCGGGTTGACGAAGGAGGACATGTCGTCCTGGTACGGGCTCATGGTCAAGAGATTACGTCATGGAACGGACAGGAAACCTCTCCTTACGCCCATTCGTTCGAACACGTAGCATCGACCCCATGCTCATCCACGGTTTCACCCGCTACGGCGGCCCGGAGGTCGCCGGCCTCCTGGACGTGCCCGACGCTGAGTTGCCCGGCGATTCCACCACCGCAGTGCTGGTCGAGATGCTGGCCACCACGGTCAACCCCGCCGACATCAAGGTGCGCCAGGGCGGGCGCATCGGCAAGGTCGAGGTCGCCTTCCCCATGGCGATGGGACGCGAAGCCGCCGGACGTGTCCTCGCCGCCTCCTCCGGCACCGGATTCGAGGTCGGTGACCTGGTCGTCGGCGGCACGCTGGCGGGCACCGGGAGTTACGCCGAACGGGTCCTGCTGGACGCCACCCAGACCACACGGGTTCCGGACGGTGTCTCCCCCGAACAGGCTGCGTGCGTCCCGGTCGCCCTCGGCACTGCGTGGGACGGCCTCCATGAACTGCGGGACGCTGGCCTGCCGGACGGTGGCACGGTCGTCGTCCCCGGTGCCGGTGGCGGAGTCGGTCACGCCGCGGTGCAGTTGGGACGCCACCTGGGCCTTCAGGTCGTCGGGGTCGCCTCGGAGTCCAAACGCGAGCTGGTCACCGAACTGGGCGCGACGTTCGTGGCCTCAGGTGAGGGGTGGGTGGACCGGGTCGCGGACGCTGATGCCATCCTCGACACCGTCGGACCACCGGTACTCGAGGAAGTCACCGCCCGGTTTGCCGAAGCTCCCGTGCGCAGTACCGCCGGTGGGCCTCCGGTGACCCGGCGTCGTTCGGGGCCGGTTTTCGCCGAGATCCTCACGCTGATCGCCGCCGGCCATGTCCGCCCCCACATCAGTGCCGTCCACCACTTGTCGGATGCTGCGGCAGCGGTCACAACCGTCGAGGACGGCCACACCGCCGGGAAGGTCGTCATCGTCACCTGAGGTTCACCGTGCATACCGCCCATGTCCATGTCGCCCTCATCACCACTGCGCCTTCCCCGACTTGGAGTAGAGGTGCTCGGGACGCCCCGACTGCCCGTAGCGCAGCCGGACGATCACCACGCCGCGGCTGGCCATCGTCGCCAGCCGTCGCTGCGCGGTCGCCCGTGACACCCCGGTGAGCTCGGCGACCTCGGTGGCGGTCCGTTCCTCGTCGCCCACCGCGGCAAGGACGAGCTGCTCGGTGGCCCAGGCCGTCGCGTCCCACTCCAGTTCGATCGTCGCCGTCTCCGGCATGGTCTTCGCCGCCGCGACCCTGGTCGGCGTCCTCAACGGCACCGGCATGGTCGACGCCATGGCCGAGTGGGTCACCACCGTCATCCCCGACTCGCTCGGTGGCTACCTCGCTCCGATCACCGGCCTGCTGTCGATGCCGTTCACCTTCTTCATGTCCAATGACGCCTTCTACTTCGGAGTCCTGCCGGTTCTGGCAGAGAGTGCGTCCCATTACGGCATCGAACCGGTGCAGATGGCGCAGGCGTCGATCACCGGTCAGCCGGTGCACATGCAGTCCCCGCTGGTGCCTGCGATCCTGCTGCTGGTGTCCCTGGCCAACGTCGGCCTGGGTGCCCACCACCGCAAGGTCCTGTGGCGCGCGGTCATCGTCTCCTTGGTGATGCTCGCCGTGGCGATACTCATCGGAGTCATCCCCTTCTACACCGGCTAATTTCTAAGCGTACTCTTGGTAACTATGAGTGAAATCACCACAGTTACCGTGCTGGGCACCGGCGTGCTCGGCTCACAGATCGTCATGCAGGCCGCCTACGCAGGGAAGGACGTCGTCGCCTACGACGTGAAGCAGGAGTTCCTGGACAAGCTCCCCGAGCGCTGGGAGTGGATGCGCGCACACTACGAGCGCGATCTGGACGACTTCTTCGACAACAAGTTCGACAGCGCCATCGAGCGGATCACCACCTCCACCGATCTGGCCCAGGCCGTGGGCTCCGCGGACGTGGTCATCGAGGCCATCCCGGAGAACCTGGAGCTGAAGCAGGAGGTCTGGGGCAATGTCGGTAAGGCGGTCAAGGACTCCGCGATCCTGCTGACCAACTCCTCCTCACTGCGCCCCTCCGATTTCGCGGACGCCACCGGCCACCCGGACCGTTTCCTGGCTCTGCACTTCGCCAACATGGTCTGGCGTCTGAACACCGGTGAGGTCATGGCGACCCCGAAGACCGATCCGGCGGTCTTCGAGCGCACCATCGAGTTCGCCCGCGAGATCAACCTGCAGCCCTTCCCGGTCCACAAGGAGACCCCGGGCTACCTGCTCAACAGCCTGCTCATCCCGTGGCTGGACGCCGCCGGTGATCTCTATGCCAACGAGGTCGCCAACCCGCACGTCATCGACGAGGACTGGAAGGTCTCCACCGGCGCCCCGAAGGGTCCGTTCGAGACCTACGACATCGTCGGCTTCAATGTGGCGGTGAACATCGCCCGCGGCAACCCGAACTCCACCGAGGCGAAGCAGAAGTTCGCCGACCTGCTCGATGAGCGGGGCATCCAGCAGGGCAAGGCCGGCCTCGGCGACGGTGTCGGATTCTACGAGTACGACGAGGAAGGCAATATCGTCCGCCCCAACCCGGACTGGGTCATCTACGAGTAGGGACGTCACGAGTCACCTGACCTCAGGTGCCGGATTGTGCGCCAGACGACAGTCACCATGGCACCCCAGGTGACGGCGGAGACCCCCCACAAGGGCATTCTGTAGGTTCCTCCTCCGGTCCAATCGGTCCATTCCACTCCCCCGAGTATGGACAGGACTGGGCCGATGCACCAGAGCGCCAGCCCCGTGAACAGGCCTATCCACATCGGCGTATCGGAACAGGTGGTACCCCGGTAATCAGCCCACGCCAGAGGTGCGATGCCCGCACCCGTGACGGCGAAACCGCCCGCGAGCATCGCGACCAAGCCGTGCTCGAACAAAAAATCCACTGTTCCCGTGAAGAGCAGCGCCAGGTAGACCACGAAAACCAGGGCGAATGCCGCGAAGGACAGGATCACCGGCCGCCCGCTGTCATTCCGGGGGTCATTCCGTTTCCGGCGTTTCCTACTTTTGCTGGAGAACATGGCGTCTCCATTGTTGCGCTGATCAGCCCCCCCCCCCCCCCGGTGAAAGGGGCAGGAACCCGACCAGTCAGCCTCAGTACACCGTCTGCGACCTGTCCAACTCCCCGGCCGCCCGCCGCACTCCCGGATTCCCGGCGTCCGTCAGGTAACTCGCCCCGTGGGACAGTCCGGCGCCCGGACTCAGCACCTCCCCGTACAACCAGTCCACCTGCGTGCGGTGGTGGTCGATGTCCACCACCATGTGACCGTGGCGGGTCAGGTCGACGTACTTGTACCAGGAGTCGACCTCGGTGATGATCCGCTCCCCCAGCGTCAGCACCTCGTCGATCACCGGTTTCACCTCCGGTGCAGGGGCGATGGAATCATAGGCGCTCGCGGCGGTGACCGACGGGGTGACGAACTCCGCGGCCGCCGCGGTGGTGTCCCTGCCCAGCCGGTAGGCCCCAGCGTCCACCGGGATGTCGGACGCCCAGGATGTGTGGATGTCACCGGTCAGGAACACCACATTGCCCTCGCCGCGGTTGTTGCGGTCGGTAATGAGGTCCACGATCCGCTGACGCTCGGCCATGTAGCCGTCCCACTGGTCGGCGTTGAGCGCGATGCCGTCCTCCGGCAGGCCGAGCTGGGTCACCAGCCAGTCGTGCACCCGCGGGTCCAGGGTGTTCGGCAGGGTCATCGGGGCGAACATCACCGAGTTCCCGATGACCTGCCAGGTGGTCGGTGAGGTGGTCAGGACGTCGGCGAACCAGTCGAACTGGGTGCGTCCCAGCATGGTGCGTTCATCCTTGCCGACCGAGCGTAGGTAGTCCGGGTCGGCGGGCACCCCGGACTCCGATTCGGACATCAGCACCTGGGCGTCCCGGTAGGTGCGCAGGTCCGGGATGATCAGCTCGAACAAGGTGCCGTAGCGCAGGTGCCGGTACAGGTGGCGGGTGTCGGTGGTGCCGAATCCCTCGCCGGCGCGCACCGGCATCCATTCGAAGTAGGCCTGGGTGGCGGCCTGCTTCACCGCTGCATAGTCAGGGTAGTCCGAGTCGCCGGTGGCACCGTCACGCCAGGCATTGTCGTAGAACTCGTGGTCGTCCCATACGCAGATCATCGGCTTGGAGGCGTGCAGGTCCGCCAGGTCCGCGTCGCGCCGGTAGTGCCCCTGTCGGATCCGGTAATCGGTGAGCGTGGTGGTGCGGTTCGCGGGCGCGGTCCTGCGCACGATGTTGTCGTAGGCCGCGCCGTATTCACCGGTCTCGTACTCGTAGGTGTAGTCACCCAGGTGCAGGACGAACTCTACGTCGTCGCGCTCGGCGAGCGAGCGGTAGGCGCGGAAGTAGCCGGCCTCATAGTTGGAGCAGGACACCACCCCGAAGCGCAGTCGGCCGGGGTCGTCGCCGTCGGCCGGCGCGGTGCGGGTGCGTCCGACGCGGGAGGACGCTCCGGCTGCCGGGCCGCCGACGACGGTGAAACGGTAGTGGTAGGTCGTCGCCGGTGACAGCCCGGTGACGTCCACCTTCACCGTATGGTCCCGGTCGGCGTCGGTGGTCAGGGTGCCGGACGCGACGGCCGAGCCGAAGTCCGGCGTGGTTCCGACCTCCCAGCGCACCTCGGTGGGCTCCCCTGCCCCGGATCCCGGGGTGGCGTCGGCGGTGGGGGTCACCCGGGTCCAGATGACGACGCTGTCGGATCGGGGGTCACCCGAAGCGACGGAGTGGGCGAAGACCTCGTCGGACCGTGCGGAACCAGAGGATTCGCCGCCAGTAGCCTCGTCAGTGGCTACCCCGGCGGACGCCTGTCCGACGAACCGTGCGGCGACGACGCCGGCCCCTCCTGCTGCTGCACCTGCCAGGAAACGGCGGCGTTTCATTGAAGTTCTCCTCGGTGACGCCTGTGGATCATGACGTCACGAGAGCCTATCGGTGCCCACCGGGGTTTACCAAGTGAGCCACCTGCGGCAACGTAATCGTCGGCAGGTGTTCATCCCGGGTTCACCCTAGAGCAGGGAGTAGTCCTGCTGGGTCAGTCGGGCGGTGACGCCGTCGGCGGAGATGAGGGCTGCGCCGTCCTCGGTGAGGTCGACGGTGAAGCGGTCACCGACGCGGGTGACCGTGCCCGGCTCGAGCTCACCGACCAGGTCGACACCGGCGGCGTTGCCGAGCAGGGCGTAGAGCTCGGGGTCGCCACCCTTGCGGTAAGCCACACCGTTGGCGTCGCCGCCGCGGGTGGCCGGCCACTCGGTCTCGACATTGGCCTGGCAGCCCCAGTCGAAGCCGTCGGCTTCCTGGTCCTCGCGGAACATGCAGGTCAGTGCGGTACCGTCGGACATGGTGACGGTGTAGTCACCGAGCTCGACCTGGGTGGCTTCCTGCTCCTGGTCCTGATCCGGCTGCTCCGACTGCTCCTGCTGGGTCGCCGGTGCCGGTGCCGGTGCGGAGTCACCGAGGGTGGGATCCGGAGCGTCAGATTCATACGCTGCGTCTGAGCTCGACAGGGCGGCGTTGACGTGGTCGTCCTCCACCGTGGAGTCCGAATCGGAACTGCACGAGGTCAGCCCGAACCCCAATGCGACCGCGACAGCGGCTGCAGCAGTGGTGACGGTTGCGGGTCGGCGGGTACGACGCACGGCGGGACCTCTTTCACAGATGATTGTCGGTGTCTCCCCTCCACCGTGCCATGTTATGGAAGTTAATGAAAGTGGAGAAAGTGATGAGGAGTGCCTTCCTACTACGGCCCCCGGGCATCGCCCCGCCTATTCCGACGCTAACCTGGCGCGAATGACGTCAGGAGAAGGATCAGTGTTCCGGGACCGCCGCGGCCCCATCCTCATCGCCATCATGCTGTCCTCGGCACTGATGGCCGTCGACGCCACGATCCTGGCCACCGCCGTCCCCAGCATCGTCGCCGACCTCGGCGACTTCTCCCGCTTCCCCTGGCTGTTCTCCGGATATCTGCTGGCCCAGGCCGTCACCGTCCCCATCTTCTCGAAGCTGGCCGACACCTACGGACGCAAACCGGTCATCCTCACCGGCATCGCCATGTTCATCATCGGGTCGGCGATCGCCGTGTTCGCCCCGTCGATGACGCTGCTGATCATATGCCGCATCGTCCAGGGTATCGGTGCCGGTGCGGTCCAGCCGATGGGCCAGACCATCGCCGGAGACATCTACACGGTGAAGGAACGGGCGCGCGTCCAGGGTTACCTGGCCAGTGTGTGGGGCCTGTCTTCGGTGATGGGGCCTTTGATCGGCGGTGTGTTCGCCCAGTATGTCTCGTGGCGTTGGATATTCGTGATCAATGTTCCGCTGGGGCTGCTCGCCGCGGTGATGGTCTGGCGCAATTTCCAGGAGAAGGTCGAGCGTACCCGCCACCGGATCGACGTCGAAGGTGCGCTCGTGCTCACCGTCGCCCTCACCCTGTTGCTTCTGGGGCTGCTGGAAGGCGGCACCGGATGGGCCTGGGCCTCCGAGGAGTCCCTGGTCTGCTTCGGCGGTGGGGCACTGGCCCTCGGGGTCTTCGCGCTGGTGGAGCGCCGCGCAGCTGAACCGGTGATCAGTATGCATCTGCTCAGCCGCCGCCTGATCATCAACGCGGTATGTATCTCCGCGTCCATCGGCGGCATTGTGCTCGGCCTCACCAGTTTCGTGCCGACCTACCTGGAGCGCGCAGCACACGCGACCCCGGTCGCCGCTGGCCTCGCAGTAGCAGCCCTGACGATCGCCTGGCCGCTGGCGAGTGCGAATGCAGGACGTATCTACATCCCCCACGGCTTCCGTGCATCGATCACCATGGGTTCGACCATCACCACGGTCGGCGCTCTGTTGCTGCTGGTCATAGTGGGTCACCCAAGTGTGTGGTTGGTGGTGGCCGTGGCACTGGTGATCGGCGCGGGCCTGGGGTTCGTCGCCGCGCCGAACGTAGTCGCTGCCCAGGCATCGGTCGGGTGGTCCGAGCGAGCGGAGGTCACCGGGCTGACGATGTTCGCCCGTTCGGTGGGAAGTGCCGTGGCCGTGGCCGTCTACGGTACGGTCTCCAACGGGATCATCGCCGACGGCGCCGGGCCGGACGACCCGGCCACCATCGTGGACGCCACCACCGGCGTGTTCTACGGCGTCGTCGTTGCCGCCGTGCTGCTGCTCGTGTCGGCCTGGTCACTGCCGCGCGCACCGGGGTCGGGGCCGGTCCGTCCTGTTCACGGCGATGAGAAATGAACCGCGTGACACGAATACCCGGGTCGCTGCGGTGACGACGACGGACGGGCGATCACGATCGGCGCTCAGGGGCGATCGCGTCGGCTGACAAGCGGGACGAAGCGGTACAACCCGTACTGGCTGGCCTGCACATCCTGCCCTGGATCGACTGGCTTCCGGACCACGGTCATCACCCCGTCGACCGGGCAGACCAGGACCCCGCCGGGCGCCAGTTGGTCGACGAGTTCCTGTGGCACACTGCCTCGGGCATCCGCGGACACAAGGATGCGGTCGTAAGGTGCGCCGTCGGGATACCCCAGGACGGACTCATCGGCATGCAGGACACGGGCGTTGGTGACCCCGAGAGCGTCCAGGGTGCCCTGCGACCTGTCGACCATCTCGACGAGCAGTTCGACCCCGGTCACGGCCCCTGTCACTGTGCCGTCCTGCGTGCCACCTTCCCGGATCAGCGCGGCGAGGATGGCGGTCGTCCACCCGGACCCGGAGCCGACGTCGAGGACGTTGTTCCCGGGAACCGGGTCAAGCAGTTCCAGCATGGTGCGCACGGTGGTGGGCTGCGAGCAGGTTGAACCGCCTCCGATGGGGAGGGCGATGTCGAAACCTGCGCTGCCCTTCTGCTTCTCGGGAAGGAAGGCCTCGCGGGCCACAGTTCGCATGGCATCGTCGATGCGGCTCATGCCCCCCAGCCTAGCGACATAGGATCTCTCGAACACTGTGTTCGAACGCCAACATTTCGTGTCCGGACGCCCCGGTAGTCTCAATGAGCCTCAGTGCCACACCCCTCGACAAGGAGACACCACGACACCATGTACAACCACCCGGACCGCTTCGACCCCACCGCCGCTGAACCCCCTACTCACCGTGATCGCCGTGATGAGAATGATGACCGTGACAAGGATCCGGACCTCATCATGGAGGCCCTGAACACCATGCACGCACACTGCACCAAGGCCAAACAGCACAGATTGGTGATGGACCATCTCAGCCGCCTGGGGCTGATCCCGCTGGTCGCACCGTTCAACGCCTCGATCGCGCTGACGACGGATCCGGAGGCGACCTACCTGGCCACCCCGGACGAGTGGCACCGGTTGAACAGAGCTCCGAAGCCGGGAAGCAATCCCATCTCGATCCAGAAGGCGCTGGGGCCGGTGTCCTATGTCTGGGACATCCGGAACACCGTGAAGATCGGCCCGTCCCAGTCCCCCCCCCGCGGTTTCCTGGCCCCGCCGGAGATCCACCGACTCGCCGTGACCGACTACCCCGCGTCCCTGGACGACTGTCTCAAAGAGATCATCAAGATCACCCGCAGTATGAAGAGCGGCTCGGAGCGCAAGGGCGATGACGCCGACCAGGTGAATATGTTCCCGCAGGTCTGGGAAAGGAAGGTCGATGCGCAGGTCAAGGAAGCTCTGAACACCACCGACGGTAACGCCGACGAGAAATTCGGAGCGGTGGTCCGCACCTGCGCCGCCCTTGTCCTCGCTCACGACGGTGACTCCCCGAAACGGAAGTTCCGGTCCCTCCTGCCCGAGGAGACGAAGATCTTCGAACAGGCGGCCGTGGAGTGGATCCTGCGGCAGGTCATCACCAATGAGTCGGTGGTCCCGACCGACCTGGAGCCGTACTCCTCCGGGACGAAGCCGATCCCGGAGGGTCTCCACCTGAAGTGGTTGGTCTCGGCGGCGAGCAAGTTCTACGGCTCGATCCGCAGTGGCACCTTGCCGAAGGAATGGTCCCCGGCCTACCACTGACTCTTCTGGCTACTGAATCTTCTGGTCGGCGGTGGTCTGGGTGTCCGCGAAGTCACTGTCGACCTCGGCCTCAGCCGCAGCGGTGTTCATCGACCGCTCATAGGCGGCCTCGGAGTGCAGTGCCAGGTCGATGCCGGCACCCTCGTCCTCCTCCGAGATGCGGATCGGGTGGATCTTGTCCATGACCCAGGCGATGGCGTAGGTCATGCAGAAGGAGAAGCCGACGGTGACCACGATGGCCACGATCTCACGCCAGATCAGGTCCGGGGAGCCGCCGAAGAACACTCCGGCACGCTCCGCCGGGGCAGCCGCGGTACCGAAGAAGACCACGAACATCGCACCGGCCATACCGCCGACACCGTGGACGGCGAAGACGTCCGCCGAGTCGTCGATGCCCCAGCGGCGGGCCAGCTTGATCGCACCGAATGCGGCCGCCGAGGCGAGCAAACCGACGCAGATCGCGCCGACCGGGTGCACCGCATCGGCCACCGGGGTGATGCCGACCAGTCCGGCGATCATGCCGGTACCGAGACCTAGCAGGGTGTAGTGGCCGTTGACCAGTCGCTGCATGATGATGAAGCCGAGCATGCCACCGGCCAGCGCCAGCAGCGAGGTCATGACCACGTACTGGGCCAGGAAGTCCGCCGCACCGGCGGTACCGCCGTTGAACCCGATCCAGCCGACGGCCAGCAGGCCGGCGCCGATCAGCATCAGCGGGAGGTTGTGCGGCTTGTCGCCGCTCTTGGCACGACGACGACCCAGGAAGATGGCCAGGGCCAGTCCGGCGGCACCGGCGTTCATGTGGACCGCCGTACCACCGGCGTAGTCGTGGAGGTCGAGGACGTTGACCATCCAGCCACCCTTGGTGCCTGCGTCCTCGTCATCGGCGGCGAAGACCCAGTGGGCCATCGGCGCGTACACCAGCAGGACCCAGATCGCCGAGAAGATCATCCAGGCGTCGAACTTCATGCGTCCTGCCGCGCCGGAGGCGACCAGGGCGACACTGATGGCCGCGAAGAGGGCGAAGAAGGCGGAGTCCAGGGTGGTACCGGCACCGTCGTCGGTCATCAGGTCGTTGAAGAAGGCGAATTCGAAGGGGTCACCGATCAACCGGAGTCCGGCGACGGTGTCGCCGAGGACCAGACCATGCCCCACCATCACGTACACGACGGTGGTGACCGCCAGGGACGACATCACCATCATCATCATGTTCAGGACGCTTCGTCCGTTCAGCATTCCGCCGTACAGCATCGCCAGTCCCGGGAACATCAGTAGAACCAGGGCGAATGCGGCCAGAATCCACGCTACGTCTGCAGCTGGCATTGTTCACTCCTCTTTGTGTGTCATGTCGTGTTCGTTGATGAATCTATGGTGCTGCCATTGCGGCGGTATCCCGCCGCGGTTTCTTTCGGATTAACTCGGATTACGCCAGCACCGGCGTGTCCCAGAGGTTCAGCACCTGGCCGATGTTCTTCTCCTCGGCGGCGGCGTAGAGGTCGGTGGCCCAGGCGACATCTTCGACGGGCATGCCGCCGACGGAGTAGATCGTCACTGTCTCGGGATCCCAGCCCGGGGCCTTGCCCTCGGCGACATCGGCGACGACCTCGATCTTCTCCTTCGGCAGCGCACCCTCACGCGCCAGGTCGTACCACTTGGTGCCGGGGATGCCGAGCAGGACGAACGCCTGGTCGCCGTACTCCTCCTCCCAGGCCTCGTAGAGTCCGTAGGCGTCGACGACCAGGCGGGCATCACCGGCGAGGAACTCATCGTCGAAGCGGGCGGCGGCCGGGGCGGCGACAAGGCAACCGGGCTTCAGCCACTCCTGCCTGAAGTACGGGAAGGCGGACGGCCCGGCGGCGTCCGTGGTGGTGGACGCCATCACGATGTCGGCGTCCTTCACGGCCTCCTCGATGGAGTCCGCGGTGACGACCTCGACGCCGGGGTACCTGTCGTTGATGTAGGCGGCGAAGGAATCGACGCCGCGCTGGCTGCGCCCCTTGACCTTGATGGTCTCGATGCCGGGACGCAGCGCCATGATGGCGTCGGTGTTCGTCTTGGCCATCACGCCCGGGCCGATGACGGCGAGGACGGTGGAGTCCGGGTTGGACAGGTACTTCACGCCGACACCGGGGACTGCCCCGGTCCGCACGGCGGAGAGGATGTTGGCGCTCATGATCGCCTTCGGCGCACCGGTGACGGTGTCATTGAGGACGAAGACGTGGATGGAGCGCGGCAGTCCGTCCTGCTTGTTCTCGGCATTGGAGCCGTACCACTTCACACCGGTGTTGTTGAAACGCCCGCCGAGGTAGGCCGGCATGGCCATGAAGCGACGGTCCGGGCCGTCGGCGGGCATTCCCTCGAACCCCGGATCCTTCGGGAAGGAGATCATCGCGCCATGGGAATTGTGGTTGAGTCCGGCCATCATGTAGTCGCCCTGGTTGAGCAGGATCAGGGTCTCCTCCATGACATCGACGCAGCGGGCGATGTCCAGGACACCGGCCTCGATCATGTCGGGCTCGCTGAGGTACCGGAAGTTGATGGTCGTCATGGTTGCTGACTCCTCGGGGTCGTGACACGGGGCGGGCGTCTCTCGCCTGCCTACTGGCGTGTTCATCGCTGCGTTCATCACAGTGTTCAACGTTGAACAGTGAGAAACTCTATGAGCACGCTTTTGCCGTGGTGTCTCGACTCCATTACTGGGGGATTAACGATCCCCGGACCCTCAGCTATGACACGAGATGCGCCAATGCGCGGACGAGAACGCGCAGGCCAGCTACCACATCATCGTCTGCGGCGTCCTCCAACGGCGAGTGTGAGATCCCGTGGGGAGAGCGCACGAACAGCATCGATGTGGGCACCCGGGCGGCCAGGATCCCGGAGTCATGCCCGGCCTGGGTCGGCAGCTCCGGCAGATACTCCCCGGCGTCGGCGGCGAGCTTGGCGTGCATCTCCCGCAGGTCCGGGTCGAAGTCCACGACCGGAGCATAGGACGTCCGCGTCACCGTCAGCGTCACCCCGTTGGCCGTGGTCGTCTCCCTGGCGACGCGCGAGATCCGCTCGACCAGTTCGTCGAGGGTCCAGTCATCCTTCGCCCGGGCATCCAGCAACGCGACGACCGTCGCCGGGACGACATTCGGCCCACCCGGTACCACCTGGAAGCGTCCGAAGGTGGCACGCGCCCCGTCCATCTCCTCGGCCACCGCCCGCGCCGCCAGCAGTGTGGACGCGAAAGGAACGGCCGCATCCCGGCGGTCCTCCATCCGACAGGTGCCGGCATGGTCGGCCACGCCCTCGAAAGTGAACTCCCATCGACCGTGCGGCCAGATGGCGGTGGCCACCCCCACCGGCGCGTCCAGCCCGACGAGGTTCTTTCCCTGCTCGATGTGCACCTCCACCTGGGCGCCGGTCCGCGCCAGCCCCTCATGGTCCTCCCCGATCGCCTGCGGGTCGGCACCGGCGGCACGCATCGCCTCTGCCAGTGTCACCCCGTCGGCATCGGTCAGCCCCCGGGCGGCCTCGGGGTCGATCGCACCGCTCATCAGTTTCGACCCCAGGCACGCCACCCCGAAGCGGGCGCCCTCCTCGTCCATGTAGTCGACGACGGCGAGGGGACGCCGACGGGTCAGCGTCCCACTCCGCTCCGCGGCCGCCAGTGCGTCTACCGCCAGGAACCCGAGGACGACACCGAGCGGGCCGTCCCACAATCCACCGTCGGGCACGGAGTCCAGGTGGGAACCGGTGGCGACGGCACCGGCCGCCGGCTCACCCCACCAGGCCCGGATATTGCCGTTGACGTCGGTGGCGACGTCCATCCCCCGGGCCTCGGCCTGGCTGGTGAACCAGGCGCGCAGTGCTGCGTCCTCCTCGGTCCAGGAGAAGCGGCGCACGCCGGACTCCCCCACACCGATGGCGTTGAGCTCGCCCCACATGGTGCGGAAGGTCTCCATCAGTGCGGTCACGTCGATCTCGGCGGCGACGGGATCGGTGGTGGTTTCTTGATGCTCGTTCATGGTCGGATGTCTCTCCTGTCGTGAGAATGCAACGGCCGTGTCACACAGTCGTCACATTCCCTATGTTTCCTGTCAGTGATTGGCATTTCACGACAAGAATCACGGTTCATACGATAGCAGACAGTGGGAGAACATGAACACACACGACAACCCCAACAACCCCAACAACCCCAACAACTACGACTACGTGATCGTCGGCGGTGGCCTCGAAGGCCTGGCCATCGCCTGGGGACTGACCTCCCGCGGTGAGAAGAGCGTCCTGGTCCTGGAGCGCAACCAGCTGTGCGCCGGGATGACCGGCAAATCCTCCGGCGTGGTCCGCGCCCACTACGGCTCCCCCTCGGTGGCGAAGATGGGCTGGAACGGCATGCAGTTCCTGCACAATGCCACAGAGATCCTCGACGACGACTGCGGCTTCCGCAACTGCGGGTACATGGTCGGCGTCGGCGAGGAGAACGCCGACGCCCTGGCCGCCAACATCGCCATGCAGCAGAGTCTCGGGGTGGACGTCGAGTTCATCTCCGGGGACACCGCCCGTGACCTGTGGCCCGGCCTGCACGTCGACGACTTCGCCTCCATCGCCTATGAAGCACTCGGTGGACGTGGTGACGCGCCGATGCTCGGCATGGCCTTCTCGCTGGCCGCCCGCAAGCAGGGCGCGAAGATCCGCACCAGCACCACCGTCACCGGTTTCACCACCGGGGCGGACGGTGCGGTGACCGGCGTCGAGTTGGCCGACGGCACGACGGTCGGCGCTGGACAGGTCATCCTCGCCACCGGCGCCTGGGCCCGCGAACTCGGCGGCACGGTCGGCCTCGATCTGCCGGTGTACGCCCAGCGGGCCCAGTTGATGCTGGTCAACCCCGGCGCGGACCTGGGCCAGGTGCCGGTACTGTCCGACCTGGTCAGCCTGCAGTACCTCTGCGGGGAGCCCAACGGCGACATCCTCTGCGGCAATTCCGACCACACCGAACCTCACTGGGCTGACCCGGACAATTACCCCAACAAGGCCGACGACAACTTCATCGAGTGGACCATCGGCAAGATGATGCACCGCCTGCCGGATATGCCGAACCCCGCACTGACCAGCACCTACGCCGGCTGCTACGACACCACACCGGACTACAACCCGATCATCGGCCCCAGTGGGGTGGACGGGCTCTTCCTCGCGGTGGGCTTCGCCGGTCACGGCTACAAGATCGCCCCGGCCGTCGCCGACCTGGTCGCCGACCTGCTGTTGCTCGGCGACTCCCGGGACCCGGACATCCGTGCGGCCGACTTCCGCCTGTCCCGGTTCGCCGAGAACGACCTCACCGTCAGCCTGCACCCGTACGTCGGCGCCGGGGAGATGAGATGACGTTAAGATCTGTCGACATGACCTCCGACATCACCCCCGACCACGAGATCCTCGACGACACGACCCCGGTCGAGGACCGGTCCATCGAGGTCGGGCTGGGCAACCGGGTGCGCGCACTGCGTCACTCCCGGGGCATGTCGGTGGCCGGCCTGGCCGAACGGGCCGGGCTGTCCAAGGCCATGATGTCGAAGATCGAGAACGCACAGACCTCCTGTTCCCTGACCTCCGTCGCCAGCCTCGCCGAGGCCCTGGATGTGCCGGTGTCCACCCTGTTCGACGATGCCCAGGTGGAGCGTCCCGCCGCCTACACCCCGGCCGGCACCGGAACCCGGATCGCCGGACGGGGTTCCCGCCACAACCACATCTACGAACTCCTCGGCTCCTTCCGCGGCCAGGGCGACGCCACCTCCGGCCCGCACCTGGAGCCGGTGCTGGTGACCCTGCACGACTCGTCCGAGACCCACCCGCGCTTCCAGCACCCCGGCACCGAGTTGCTCTACATGCTCGAGGGCGACATGGTCTACCGGCACCAGGACACCGACTTCCGGATGCGTCCGGGCGATGCCCTGCTGCTGGACGGCCAGGCCGTCCACGGCCCCACCGAGCTCACCGAACTCCCGATCAGGTTCCTCGCCGTCACCGCCTACCCCCAGGACCGTTCATGACCTACCGCGTGGCCATCCACCACCCCACGGACCACCGTCCGCACGACCCGGAATTCCAGTCCCTGATCACCGGGCTCAACGACCAGGTGCGTGACACCGTCGAGTCATTGGGCTGGACCCCGGTGTTCTGTGCCGGGGATGCCGGGGATGCCGGTGCACCCGCCGACCTCATCGTCATCGTCGGCGGTGAGGACGTCCACCCGTCCTTCTACGGCGGCGCCACCGCCTACCCCGGTGTCGGCCATCTCGTCCCCACCGCCGATGCCGCCCAGATCGAGGTGGTCCGCACCGCGGTGGCGAACCGTACCCCGCTGCTGGGGATCTGCCGTGGCCTGCAGATCATCAATGTCGCCCTCGGCGGCACCCTGGTCCAGCACCTGGACGGTCACCGACACCACGGGGACGACCCCTTCGTGGAGACGGTGGTGACGGGAGCTCTCGCTGATGACCCGGTGCTCTGCACCCACCACCAGGCGATCGACCGGCTCGGCGAGGGGTTGGACTGTGAATGTGATCGCTATATGGCGTGGAATCTTGATGACTCGGTGTCGTGGTCTCGGAACTGGTGCATAGGCCGGTCCCGGCAGAAGCTCTGCCACGTTCGGTGGTGACCACGTCACCGCCGCATCGGGTCCTTTCGCCCTTCGCCGCTCATTCGACTCGTGGCGGACCCTTGTCACCGTCAGGGTGACTATCTACCGGCCGAGCGCTACCCCGTCGTCTCGCCAAGGCGAGGACAGTCGCGACAAGTGCAAAGGCAAGGCAGGCGAAGCCGACTACGGCACGCCACGATGACGGCGTGTCGGACATCGCGATGAGCAGACACCCTATGACTAGGGGAGTCAGCGGTGCGCCGAATGCCCTGAAGCTCACGTTGTTTCCTCCCCTCAGGAATCCCCCGGCAGGTGTGCTGGATGACCGAGCGTTCTTCTCTGGCGATGCTAGACGGTAGGTGACTGGCTGGTGCTTTCTACCTGCTGCTGTTTGTATGTCTGCGGCAGCCGGTGGTCGATGACTGCCCCGACTATCACACCGATTACCACGAGTATCAGCAGCGCGATCATCCCGGCGAACTGCTCCAGTACCGGGGTGGTTATCCCGAACCACTGAGGCCAGACTGCGTAGATAGCGACACAGATGACACCCAGTAGGCCGAACACGTTGAGGGCCTTCTGACCGGGTGTGCGTTTGTGCGGCCCGTCGAACTGGGCGGCGTAGTCTTCCGGGCTGCCCAGTTCCTGTTCGGCGGTGCCGCCGGTGGAGGAAACCGCATCATCGACGGTGTGCAGCACCTCGACGACTTTGTCTTCGCCGCAGCCTCTGCGGCGAAGTTCGTATGCGAGGTCATGGTGGTAGCTCATCGGTGTGCTCTCCTAGCTGGGTTTCGTGGTGCTCGGGGTGGTGACGGTGGCTGTGAGGATGTCGCAGACGTCTGACCACTGGGCTTGCAGGTGCTGGTAGTGATTTTTGCCCTCATCGGTGATGGTGAGGATCTTCCGGGCCGGCCCGGTCTCCGGGGTCTGCCAGTGACTAACGATGTAACCGGCGTCCTGCAGTTTGCTCAGGTGCGGGTACACCGTCGTTCCCCGCGCAGAGATACCAGCGGCGCGGAGCTTTTCGACGAGACCGTAACCATGGCACGGATCATCGCTAAGCAGGCCAAGAAGTAGCACTGGAAGCGAAGGACGCAACCATTCTCCGAAGCTCTTAGTCTCTGACATGACTACACCATATATAGAAGTAGTCTCTATAGCAACTAGTTGTAGTTTCGACCTGAACGGGTACTCGACCCGCAGTCTTGGAAATCTAAAGGTTTACAAGACACGCACAACGAGCATCTCAAAATCCGCGGCTCCTGCGGAAACCAACACGAAAAATGTCTTACCAACCTGTCTCACCGAAAAGTGTCCCGCCTTCTTCCATGCTGGGATTTAGTGAGGCATGATGGTGGGTATGAGACTGTTGGGCTACACCCGGGTATCCACCGTCGGTCAGGATCCGACACTTCAACACGACGCCTTGGTCACCGCCGGGGTCCAGAACCGTGATGTCTTCAGCGATGTCACCTCCGGGGCGAAGAATGCGATCGAGCGTCCCGGAATGAAGAAACTTCTCGCCTATGCCCAACCCGGTGACACGGTGGTGGTGTGGCGCATCGACCGGCTGGGCCGATCCCTGCTCGACGTACTCAACACGGTGAACCTGCTGCGCGAACGAGAGGTGAAGATTAAGTCGGTCTCTGACGGCATCGACCCGGAGACGTCCTCGGGTCGGCTGATGCTCGGGATGCTGGGGACTCTGGCTGAGTACGAACGAGAACTGATCACCGAACGCGTCAACGCCGGCATCGCCGCAGCGAAAGCCCAGGGCACCCGCTTCGGCCGACCACCTGTGGATCCAGAGGTGGTCGACCGCAAGCTCGCTATCGTCGCCGAGGAGAGAGCCAAAGGCCGTAGTGCCGAAGACGCCGCGAGCATGGTCGGCTGGTCGAGGGCAACACTGTACCGGCATCTGCAGGGTGCTAAACGACGACAGTCAGCACTGCCCGCCTGATGCGGGCA
Source organism: Candidatus Corynebacterium faecigallinarum (assembly GCF_052264515.1). NCBI lineage: Bacteria > Bacillati > Actinomycetota > Actinomycetes > Mycobacteriales > Corynebacteriaceae > Corynebacterium > Candidatus Corynebacterium faecigallinarum. Next base: position 546 of record NZ_JBQQOC010000009.1, on the reverse strand, counting down.
CAATGACCAGGTCGTGAGGTGATGGTGATGGACGAGATGCAGCGCTGGGAGATCCTTCGCCTGCACATCGAAGACGGCATCACCCTGACCGACCTGGCACGGTCCACCGGCATCAGCACCCGCACTCTATCCCGGTGGGCTGCCCGCTACCGGGCCGACGGAATCCACGGTCTGCGCACCACCACACGATCCGATGCCGGGGCACATCGCATATCCGCGGAACTGGTCGCCTACATAGAACACCTCGGACTCACCAGGCCACGGCCATCGATGGCCGCCCTGCACCGCCTGGTGAACTCCCGAGCACAGCAACTATCGGTGAAACCACCCAGCTACGCCACGGTGCGTGGCATCATCCAAGCGCTTGACCCGGCGATGGTCACCCTCGCCTTGGAGGGCCCGGCGTCCTACCGGGATCGACACGAACTCGTCTACCGGCACCGGGCTGAACGCCCCAACGCCATCTGGCAGGCCGATCACACCCAACTCGACATCCTCATCCAGAACCCGGACGGCACGCCGACTCGCCCCTGGCTCACCATCATC